>VBBE01000090.1 GCA_005884605.1 Candidatus Bathyarchaeota archaeon | reverse complement strand
CTATCTCAATAGCCATTCCTTAAGACTAGACTGCCTATCGACCAGATAGGGGACCATGATTCCCCGATCCGGAAAATTTACATCGAAATCCCGTTGCCTAACGCGTTGGCAGTGATGAATGGACAACTTAGATCTTGAGCGGTGAGTCCTTCTGGAAGAGGATGTTTTGTTGTCCAAAGCGCTGGTAAACGTTTCGGGGTATCGAGATGTCCGCGAGGTACAAATCGCCCACATACAGCGAAGCCCCTGGGGCAAGGAACCCGGTCTTTGGAAGTGCTAAGGTGAGGGTTGCGGTCGCCTTGATACATGGGTCGTAAGCCTTACCGGTCGTCGCGTTCATTCCTGAAGGAACATCCAGTGCTAAAATCGGGCGCCCACTCGCGTTGGCGTCTTTGATTATCGTCGCTATTCTGTCTCGAGGGTTGTCCTCAAGCCCATATCCAATGAGACCATCGATAAGCAGATCATAATCCCTCAGAATGTAGTGCGTTGATAGGATCGGAATTCCCATCTTTTCGAGGATGTGAAGTTGTCCAAGTGGTACATTCTTCATCCTGTCTTTGATTGTGCCAACAATCATCTCGACGTTGGCGCCCCAGTTTGCTAAGTGTCTTGCAGCGACCATTCCATCGCCGCCGTTGTTGCCTCCTCCAACGAGGCAGGCAACACGCTTCCCGATAGTTCTCCCTTGCAACATCTGCAGGCCCATAATAGCTGTGGCTCTGCCCGCGTTCTCCATCAACATGAGAACATCCACTTGGAACTCTCGAATTATGACATCGTCTATCCTACGCATCTCGTCAGAGGTGACGTAGACAATTCCAGCCTTCTCTTGCACGCTCTCACATCAATTGCCGGGCAGATATATTCAAAATACCACGATTGAGGAATATTCAAAACTTGAAGCAGATGGAGCGATTGTGAGGTTAAGAATTGCATCTCCTAATTGACGACGTTCACCTCTGGGATGGGACCGGCTCGCCCGCGCAATCCAAAATGTCCGTCGAGATTCGTGATGGACGAATCCATTGGATAGGGCCTGCGTCCCAATGGCGGGGTAACAGGGCTACCGTTCGAGTCGTCGATGGCAGGGCTCGAACATTGATTCCAGGACTCATCGATTGTCATGTTCACTACAGCAGTCCAGGCGGGCCCGAATGGATCGCGCGATTTACCGATCCCCTTCCCGAGATCTCAATGCGTGCCGTTGAACTCGCCGAGACCAGTTTACGAAGCGGCGTTACGACCGCACGAGACGTTGGCGCGCCTCACGGGGTTAGCATCAGGCTTGCACGGGCAGCACGGGCAGGCGAGATTCGCGCTCCGAGCATTCGCGCTGCGGGGACTTGGATTGCCCACCGTGGCACATACGTATCCTTCGCGAGACTATTCGAGGAAACCGACGAGCTACGAAACTCGATCAAAATGGAGATTGAGGCTGGAGCGGACCTGATCAAGGTTGCATTAGCTGGCTGGAACGAAGGCGCCCGCCCGCAAGACGCGCCGGATATTCCGTTCGACAAGAAACTGCTTGCTGTGGCCGTCGAAGAAGCGCATAAGGCGGGATTCAAGATTGCATGTCACGCCAACGACCCGACCAGCTGTCGAATAGCCGCACACGCGGGCGTCGACTCGCTTGAGCACGGGATGTTTCTCGAAGCAGGCGATCTTGAGGCTATGGTGAAGAACAAGACGTACCTTGTCCCAACCATGTCTGTCTGGGACGCTATGATCTATTACGCTCGGGCAGTTGATTGGCCTGAGACTCGTAAGAAGCGGGCCGAGGATCTACGACAGGGATCGCGTGCGGCAGTCACAGCCGCCATCGGAGCGGGCGTGAGGATAGCGTTGGGGACTGATGCCGGCGGTGGGGCTGCACGTCACGGTCGAATTGCGCGAGAGGCTGAATTGATGGTCGAGTGTGGGATGGAGCCGCGCCATGCCCTCATCGCTGCGACCTCCAGCGCAGCAGCCTTGATAGGCGAAAGCGAGCGCGGAACGATCGAAGAAGGAAAGATCGCAGACCTAGTCCTACTAGACGCGAATCCCTTGGAGAATATCGGAGCACTGCGGTTGATCGTGGACGTGTTTCAAGAAGGAAGGCGTGTAGCATAGATCTTTGTGCGGCGGGAAGGGTCGGCTTCAACGTTGATCTACGGCGTCACTTCTAAGAAGTTCGTCGCAGTGATCTTCCTCATCGTGGGTGCTGTGTCGGTTCTCTTGGGGCTTTGGGGCGAATTCACCTTCGTTAGCTGCGGTCCGGGGGCCACTGACATGCATCCGTGTCTACTCACTGGACCTCTTGGCTGTCCTGGCCGGAACAATAGTCATAGGAGTGGGAATCAAGTTGATCCGGTAGCCTTCGGGTTCGCACTGAAAGTTGGTGGACCGGGCGGGATTTGAACCCGCGGCCTTCCGGAATCTGGACCATTAACTGGTTTGCAAACCGGACGTTCTTCGGCCTGACCACGCTCGTCAGCATACCAGGCTGAACTACCGGCCCACTCGGCCGAATCCGATATTCTACCGGGTTAAAGCCTTTGACGAAGCAGCCTACCAGAGCGAAACATCGGACGATCGCGAGTCGAAAAATAAGCATGCTTTTCTCGACCCCCCGGGGGGTGGTCGATTTTCGCGCGTCCGGCCCTTCACGGAAACCGTTTGGACTGTGGTGGTGAGGCCGCCGGCGGGACTTTCCCGCCTGGAAATGTGTTTCTAAGGAGGCTGTGGGAAGCCTCCACCTTGCAGCAACAAACACTTTCGGTTCCGTCTGTGAGCCTTGCAAGGGCAATGACAATCAGATTCTGTAATGTTCCCATCCTCGATGTTCCATCTGTCTCCTGATGTGGCAGCCGAAACTGGAATCCATATCGGAGATGGCGGGCTCTCCATCAAGAGGGGAGGGCCCCACGGCTCCTATCAATATGAAGTGACGGGACATGCACTCGAAGATCAGCTTTACCTGATCGGCACGGTAATGCCGACAATCTCCGCCGCGTACAACCTCCAACGACCTGGGTTCTACATCAACCCTGAACGGACCTGGATCTCCCTGAGATATCAAAACAAAGCTGTTGCACTCTTCAAGCACGAAATCCTAGGGCTTCCCAATGGAAGGAAACGAAACCTCTCAATTCCCGAAGCTTTACGCAGTGATGCCCATCTAATGAGACCTCTTGCAAGAGAACTTCTAGCAACCGACGGCGTCCTCGGATTCTACAACGCCGGGAGAAACAATCCCCACAAATATCCACGGATTCAGATAAAGCTGAAAGCGAGTCTCGTAATCGAACAACTCGCTACCTTCCTGCGAGCTGATCTAGGCATTAGCGCATCCTGCCGGTCCACCCTGTCCGTTCATGAAGGCCGAAGCCCGAGCCTTCAACAGATTCTGCAAATCAACCGTTCTGAGGATATCGAAACTTGGAGGAGAGAAATCGGATTTTCAAACCCGTCGCATATTTCACGTATGATGGTCTTCGAAGCTCTAGGCGAATGCATGCCTCGAACAAGTATCGTTGACCGCTTGTCGTTCCTTTGCGGATATTCCTCAAGACTTGCGACCTCAAAGCCAATCGCTCCCAGCGATCTAGTCGCTATGGTTGATAGGATGACCACGCGTTTTGGGTTCCCGCGAGTGACGGGCGAAGCAATACTCCAAGACATAGGCGAAATCAACAAGCGTTTGGGATCAAATCTAAATCGAAAGCTTCCAATGCTTGTTAATTGTTGAGGGCCGCCGGCGGGATATTCCCACCTACCAGAGGTGTTTTGAACCCGCCCTAGAGACTCCATAGGCCAAGGCGTTTCGACACGTCTTTCAGGCCTCTGCGCTACCAAGCTACGCTACGGCGGCCACGCGGGAGACAGGGCGGAAGTGAGGAATATGTAAGTTTGCAAACTCCCGTCGACAGAATCTTGCACTGGTCCCGGCAATACCTGCGCACACGTAGTCCAACTTGCTCGCCAAATGTTACACTAACCCATCCATTTTTCCAAGAGACAGTGTCGATTATTTCAACGAACGTAGCATTCCTCGTGTCCAAAACGACCGGGGGCCGAATGGGCGCATAGAGAGGTGAGCCTTAGGTTTCTGCAAAACCGCTATGAAATCCATGACCGTGTAACACTCGCTCTAGATGTAAAAAATGGCAACCGCAAAAAATGAGCTTCTCCTGCTGAGAACTTTCAGGCTCGCCCTACCCGCAGCTCTATTCGCCACGCTCCTATGGACACTCGAATTCAGCGAATCTACGCGACAATGGGTCTACAACGGACTCGGCGCAAACGCCAACAACATCGTATTCATCATCGGACTAGTGCTCGTCGTCGGACTCTACTGGTTCATGGGCGTGCACGAGCGCAAGATCCTCTACGAGAACCGGCACACAAGACCCGCGTTCTAACCAGCAGCAGAAACGACGCAACGTTTCCTCCACTCCCTTATTCCAGTCTCTAGATTCCCGGGAATAGTTTTCTGGAGCCAAAGCTATCTACCCCCGACACCCGCCAGCATTCCGGCTGGTAGAACACGGGTTTGAAGGTCGGAGTACACGTCTCCATTTCAGGTTCCATCGACCGGGCCGTCGACCGGGCAAAGGAAGAAGGCTGCGACACGTTCCAGGTATTCACGCGAAACCCTCGCGGCTGGAAATTCTCCGACCTAGACCCTGACGAAGTCAAGAATTTCAAGGAAAAACTGGCACAGTCCCATCTAGGGCCAGTCGTCGACCACATGCCCTACCTCCCAAACCTGTCCTGTCCAGAAGACGAACTCTACGAGAAGTCCACAGCGACACTCATGGCCGAAGTAGACAGATGTGGGACTCTCGGAATATCCTACCTCGTCATACACCTTGGAAGCCACTTGGGGATGGGGAGAGATGTTGGCCTGCAAAGACTCACCGACGCGCTCAACATGGCTGTTAAACGCGTCAAGAAAGATCCCTGGATACTTCTGGAAAACATGGCGGGGCAGAGGAACAGCATGGGCTCTAACTTTCCCGACGTCCGAGAGATCATAGACGGAGTGAAAAAGAAAGAACGACTAGGCGTCTGTTTCGACACTTGTCTTCCTCCTGGTTCGTTGGTGTTCAGCAATGAATTGCCGAGGCCGGTTGAGGAGGTAATCCCATTTGATACTGTGCTAGGTTCAGACGGACGGCTTGACCGTGTCGTTACGGTGTTGCAGCGACACTATTCAGGGAACCTCGTCTCAATCAAGCCGGAAGGATTGCCCTGGACCCGAATGACCTCGGAACATCCTGTTCTATGTCTCCGACCAAATGGCTGGCGATACTTAGATTCGAAACCGTGGAGGGTCAGACTTGTCAGTGAACCTGCGTGGGTCTACGCCCAAGAAGTCAAGCCAGGGTACTTTGTAGTCATGCCGAAGCTCGCATCCTGTGACACAATTCAAGTAGACTTTCGTCAATACATAGGAGCAGCGACTCGACGGTTCAGCTTTCCCACCGTTCTGCCACTCACGGACGCCTTTGCCGAACTATTGGGACTCTACTTAGCAGAGGGCTTCACTTTCATGGGGCACGGTGATAGGGGAGACAATGGAAAAGTGTTCTTTGCCTTTGGTCGGCACGAGACCACTCTCATAGAGCGTGTCGAAAACCTCGTTGAAGAACTGTTTTCCCTGAAAACTTGGATCGACGACAGCGGAACTGCGATGAAAGTCTGCCTTGGCTCGAACATCTTGACCCGGTTCTTCAGGGACAACTTTGGGACTAAGGCCTCCTTGAAGAAAATTCCAAGTCTTATCCTGCGATCACCTCCAAACTGCATCAAAGCTTTCCTTCACGGCTATCTGATGGGCGATGGGTGTAAAGACCGGCGAGGGGTACGCTACACTACCAGCTCAAAGACCGTCGCATACCAGCTGATACATCTTTTGGCGAAAATTGATGTCCGAGGAACTGTCTCTAAGCATAGGCCTACCCAGGGCTCGATTGGAAGCAGGATTCTAAGATCTCTAGGATGGTATACGGTCCACGTGGGTAGCCATGAAGCACGGAAACTAGGATTTGACTATGAATTTCCCGGAGCAGCCCCCCGTCGAATCATAAGGGATGCGAGGCATTTCTACATGCCTGTCAGAGAAGTGAAAACTGAAAGGTACCGAGGGACGGTCCACAATCTAACAACCGAGAATGGAACCTTCACTGCTCCTTTCGTGGTAACGCACAACTGTCATGCCTATGCCGCGGGGATGGACCTTCACACTGAGAAAGGCGTGGATCAGACTATGACGAGCTTCGAAAAGGATATTGGGTTTGACAAGTTGAAAGTTGTTCATCTGAATGATTCCCGTGGCGGGCAGGGGTCCGGACTTGATCGCCACGAGCATATCGGCATGGGCTATATCGGCGCGAAGGGGTTCAAGGCGATTCTACACCACCAGGTAATCAGGGATCTGCCCTGGATCTTGGAAACGCCTGAGGATGAACGGCGGGATGATAAGGGTAACTTGGAAATGGTTCGAAAGCTGGCAAAATGAGAACCTCATTTGATCTCCAATCGGCTGGGGCGATTCATCGAATCATCCAGGATGCTGCGGGAGCAGTTGACAAGGCCCGAAAGGATGATCCCACGGCTTTGCAGGAGATTAGCGATTCGACTGACGGTGATCCGTTCAGAGTCTTGATCGCGACCGTGCTGTCTCATCGAACCAAGGACCCTGTTACAGCTCTCGCTTCCTCCAGGCTCTTCGCCCGCTTCCCCAACGTCAAGAGCTTGGCCGCTGCAAATACCAGGACTGTCGCGCGACTCATCAAGCCAGTGGGCTTCTACAATACGAAAGCACGGACTGTCAAGAAGATCTCCAGGATGTTGCTCGACAAGTATAGTGGCAAAGTGCCTGAGAGCATGGATGAGTTGCTGGAGCTCCCCTCTGTTGGGCGTAAGACTGCTAACTGTGTCTTTGTCTACGGGTTCAAGACACCAGCGTTTCCGGTCGATACTCATGTTCATCGGATCTTCAACCGTATTGGAGTAGTTGGGACTAAGACGCCAGAGGATACTGAGAAGGAGCTTACTCGGCTAGCGAATCGTAGAGATTGGCTTCCTCTCAACGAGGTATTCGTAAGATTTGGCCAGCTTGTTTGCAGGCCTATCGGGCCGCATTGCGCGGACTGTCCGCTGAACGACAGGTGCAAGTATTACAAGACTGACTATCTTCCCCGCACTCGGAAGAAGCAACGACAAAACTAGCGGAATTCTATTCCTCTATCGCTCATACCACCACTTGGCGATCCGCTTGGCAGACCGCTTGGATCTTGTTATCCGATTGCTTGGATGGCGAGTCTTAGACCGGGCGAGCTATGTGTCGGCTGTATCTTCTCGACATCGAATGTCATATGACAGAGGCCGCAGGTGTGGTCGTGACCGCCTGGGTCGTAACACTTGTCAAGTCGTGCGCAGAAAGGACATTTCACACGATTGCTTGAGTCATACGTTTTCATCGTCGTTGCTCCTATGGATCAAAGGATTGGCATAATCCAATGGTTTTGACCGCTTGTTCAGGGGAATTTACGGGCTTGTTCAGCCTTCTTGAATGGCAGACGCCGGGGAGTTCGAGCAACTGGAACGTAAGAATTTCGAGTAATCCTCGCTTTCAGGTCTTCAACTGGCTCTCGACCGGTCCGTCATGGTTTTAGACTAGATTCCGTTAACTATTGTCGGATGCCTCTCTGACGTATATGGAAGGTTTTGGTTCTTGTTGTTCGCTTGTTAGCTGTCAAGTCCGTCTGGCAACATTATGCTCCGACACGGGATCTTATGGAATTACTGGGATTGTTCAAGAGGATGGTAAACGAATCCATCCGGATAGGTGTAGCCAACAGTGCCTTTTCGCTTAGGCGGCTCTCACTACTCTCCTACAACCAGCTTTCCTGTTATGATTCTCCTGGCTGTTACAAGCTCTGCGCCATCTCGAGAGCAGCAGGAATACTGGCTTCTAGGAAGAAGTCTTTGAAGAGAGGCTTTCCCACCAGGACTCCTTACGCTGTGAGACCATTGTTGGTCTCTTGTTACAATTTCAGAGTAAAGAACGGAGGTCTGGAGGTTCCGATCGCAAGAGGGAAGCGCCTCAGCATATCGCTAACCAAACATACGTTAGATGTCATCTCCCAGCCAGGGGTCAAGGTTCGCTCTTTCACTCTCACACAGAACAAGCTCTGCCTCTGCATCGCCCTAGACGTTCCCATGATAGAATGTATCTCCACTGTCGGCGTAGACCGTAATCTGTGCAATCTAACGGTTGGAAACGACCAAGAGACACGTCACTACGACCTCTCAGAAACCGTAAGAATAGCCAGCACAACAGTGCACATAGTCAGGTCTTTCAAACGCGACGATGCTAGGACAAAAGCGGGTATAGCGTCGAAGTACGGGCGACGAAGGACCGCGCGGACGAGACATCTGCTCCATAATGCCACCAAGACAATCGTCGCCCTAGCAGTCCAACGGCGAACGGCAATCGTTTTGGAAAACATTCAGGGCATACGTGCTCTTTACCGCAAGGGTAACGGGCAGGGAAGAAAGTATCGGGGTAGAATGAACGGGTGGAGCTTCGGGGAAGCTCAGCGACAGATCGAATACAAGGCGCGCTGGGTCGGACTACCGGTTATCCGTTTGTCGAGGCGTGAGACCAGAGGTTCCAGTGTGACTTGTCCGAGATGCGGGGAGAGACTCCAATCGGACAAGAGACTGGAACGTAAGCTCTGGTGCAGTAAGTGTAGAATAATGATGGACCGAGACATGGTGGCAGCGGTTAACTTGTCTCGGCGGGGACGGGTGAGGTTCGCACGTTCCCGGCCTCCCATAACCATCGAGGCGCAAGGCGGAGCAGTTGAAGCAATGATGGGGAACCCGACGCCTACGGTAATCCCCGGAGTCGATGCCCCGAAGCTAACTCAACAAAACAAGAGTTAACAGAACGAGACGGAACCTGTAAATAGCCCAGTATAACATACGTCATAAAAGAGAGAACGAAGCGATGGCTAACAAGAGTTACCTAGACTTAGATTATGCGAAGTACGACTTCAAGGATACTCAGAAGCCCATCTTCAAGTCCGAGAAGGGACTCTCTCGCCAGACCGTCGAGCAAATTTCTGATATGAAGAAAGAGCCTGAATGGATGAAGAAATTCAGGCTACGAGCCTACGAACATTTCCTCCAGAGACCCATGCCAACATGGGGTGGCAATCTCTCCCATATTGACTTCAACGACATCTACTACTACCTAAAACCCACCGACAAGGTGGAGAAGAGCTGGGACGATGTTCCCGAGAAGATCAAGAAGACTTTCGACAGGCTAGGCATACCTGAGGCCGAGAAGAAGTTCCTTGCAGGAGTAGGCGCTCAATACGAATCAGAGGTTGTCTATCACAGCCTCCTGAAACATTTGGAGGACAAGGGTGTAATCTTCTGCGACACTGATACCGCTCTCAAACTACACCCAGAGATTGTCAAGAAGTATTTCGGAACAATCATTCCACCAGAGGATAACAAGATGGCCGCGCTCAACAGCGCTGTCTGGAGCGGCGGCAGCTTCATCTACATTCCCCAAGGAGTCAAGGTCGATCTTCCACTACAGGCATATTTCAGAATTAACGCGGCAAACATGGGACAGTTCGAGAGAACCCTAATCATTGCAGACGACTACGCAGACGTGCAGTACATCGAAGGCTGCACAGCTCCCGTCTATTCCACAGACTCCCTCCACTCGGCGGTGGTCGAGATAATCGCGAAGAAAGGAGC
>VBBE01000202.1 GCA_005884605.1 Candidatus Bathyarchaeota archaeon | reverse complement strand
CGAGGGCATTCTATAAGACGCGGTAACCAGTGGACTTCAGGGATTTCTCGGCGACAATGCAAAGGTTCTCAACATTTTTCTCGATCCAGCTCTGGCTGTGAGTAAACCCGACTCGTACGTCAATTCTCTTCGCAAGCTCCTTCCCCCAGACAAGAACGTGGCAACGCTCATCACAGCCATATGCAAGCTCCTATACGACTATCTCGGAATTCCATTCGAAGAGAAGAGCAACTGGAATCTCTCGGACTACGTCAACGATGCAACAGCAAAGATTCGCTCCAAGGGCGACCACAAGACAGCATCAAACGCCTTCAAGAAAGCAGCAGACGACTACCGCCTCGGAGCGAAGAAAGTTCCAGGCCTAGCACGGCTGTTCGGCGAACTCTCGGCTTACATGGAGGGATGGTCCCTAGTTGAAGAGGCTCGGCTTCGCCACGGCGAAGAGCAGTACTTTCTGGCTGCCGAAGACTATACGCGCGCTTCGGAGCTCTTCCAAAAGACCGTTGCCTGGGCCCACCTGTCGAAGCATCACGCAGGATCATCTCTATTGGAAAAGGCGGAGGCATTCAGTCGAGAGGAAAAGGAAGAAGATGCACTCAAAATGTTCGCGTCGGCAACTGAGGCTTTCGGAGATGCGCAGACGAGCCTGAGGACGAAGCGGGACCAAGTGGCTGAGGAACAGGAGAGGAAAGAATTGGACGACTGGTTCGACGCATCCCGGGCCTTAGAAAAGTACTGCCAAGGCAGAGTGAAGCTCGAAGAGGCTAAAGTTCTTGATAAGAAAGGAGACGAAGAGGAGAGCGGGGCGCGATACCGTTCTGCATCGAATGATTTCCGAGAGCTGATGTCTGAGGCCCAAACCGATCAGATTCGAGTCGAGCTTGAAGCGCTCACACTTTTCTCTGAGGCTCGTTGCAGGATGAAAGACGCAGAGACTAGGGCGTCCCCTGAAATGTACGCGGAGGCCGCCGATCTCTTTGCCAGGGCGGAGAAGGTCACTCAGGCTAGGACGTTTCGCCATGTCGCCCTCGCGAGTTCGTCCATCTGCTGGGCTCTAGAGTCGGGCACCCGCTTCAGGCGCACTCGAAACACGCAACTTTACTCCGAGATCAAGAAACACCTTGAGACGGCCACTGACTATTATGAAGCGGCAAGATGGCGGAATGCTGCCGACTGGACCCGAGCAACTGGGAAGCTTTTCGACTCGTTAGTCTATCTGACTGATGCTGCGATTGAAAGAGATTCGAAAAAGAAGACAGAACTGTACCATCTTGCTGAGAAGCACCTCCAGCTCTCAGCTAGGCTCTACGGCCAGGCAAATTTCCCCGTGAAGAGAGATGAAGCCCTACGGCTCCTCGACAGGGCGAGACAGGAGAAGGAACTTCTTCTCACCCCGATTGAGGCTCTGTCGGAGAACCCTGCTCTGACAAGGGTGCCTGGGACTCCTGACTCTCTGATAAGAGGTCAGCCTGGAAGCTTGGAGAGTTTTGAAGACGCCAAGGTTGTCGGCAACCTAGGGGTTGTAGGGAAAGACTTCAACGTGGGGTCCGACCTAACAGTCGAACTGGAAGTGGCCAATGTTGGGAGGAGCGCAGCGAGGCTGATCAAACTAGAGAATGTTGTAGTCGAAGGAATACAACTGGATAAACGGAGGATTCCAGGCCAGGTCAACGATGACTTCATCGATATGAAGGGAAAGAGGCTGGAATACTTGGGAGCGCACGAGGTTAGGATTCCGATGAAGGCCATCCGAGCTGGGGTATTTCAGCTGCAGCCAAGGATTCTGTTCGTGGACGAGAAGGGAAACTATAGATCCCATGGGTTTGGACCCTTGTTCGTAACTGTGCGAGAGCTTGGAATATCTGGGTGGTTGAAGGGGCCAAAGTGATCCAGTCTGTTGCTTCGTCCCAGACTATTCCACAGCGCGCCTGGCCCGGACTTATCGAGATCGTGATGCTCGACTAGTTCGTCCATGGGCATCCGCCAGCGTTATTGCAATAGTTAGGAGCTGTGTGGCCGGCCGCTACGACGGTTCCAAGATAGGCAAGCGTTGGGAGAAATACGACTATCGTGATTGCTGTCGTGGCGAGGCGGTTGCTCAGCTTCTTTCCAATTCTCGTTTTTCCACCTCCCTCAAACATGGGGTGACTACTGCCCCCGGGGTCATTTGGGGATTCCTCTATCGCGCTCTTTAGGTTATCCACGCTTGGCCGATGATGATAGTAGGTGTGATGGAAACCCGGCGTTGGTTCTGAGGCGTGCATTTACGCATATAACCGGGGGTGAAATTGGTAGGGCGCTATGAGTGATAGGCTTGATCTCGAACAGTTGAAACGGAAAGAGTTTGCGAAGCGAACGCGATGGCTAGTGTGGGTGGAGTCGTCGGTCATACTTGGATTGCTGGTTTGGGTTTCGCTCGAATATCAGAATAATCTCTTTCTGGAATCATGGGCGAAGACGAACATCGGGCCGGTAAGCTTCCTCCTCAACGGAACGTTGGCTGGATTGTACGCGGGAACAATGCTGGGATACTTTGTGGCCAGGTACGTGGAGAAAAGGACGGGTGAAGGGAAGACTCTGGAAACGTTGCGGAAGAAGACTGTGAGATAGGCTCATTATGTTCTATCAGTCGCCCCCGTGTTAGGGTTTTCTTTGGAGGGGCATGGAGTTCAGGAGTCTGCTGCAGACCGCGTAGGCGCGGTCAGGATTCTGGGGATGCGAGATTTGACTAGGGGCCAGGCCCATCCGGAAAAATTCACGGTTACCGTTTTTAAAAAGATGTTTCAAAAAACGGTTTTTAATAACTGGGTTTCCGAGTTGCGGTTTCAGAAACTTGTTTCTCAAGAGCTGATTCCATGGCTGGTCTTCTTGGATTTCCTTCGGAACGGATTGCGCATCTTGTCATTCACCTGCATAGAAAACTGGTCTCCCAAGCTATAGGCGTTTCGGGGTATATCCGTCACAGTCACGCCTCTTTCGGTCCTAGACCGCCGAATAAAGCCCATTATAGGCACGTTTCTTTTGGACTTTCTTCTCTTGCGAGGGTACATAGAACCGTTTAGTCGGATGCATTCTTGATCTCGGCCAGCTCCCTCTCGATTGCGTCTAGTCTCTCTTCAACGGTCAATCCCTTATCGTCTAGAATTATGCGAAAGCAGAATATCAAACAGAATCCCTCAGGTTGGCTTCCTCATTCTTCCTTTGATGCATAGACAGGGGTATTATGGCAGCGCGAATGGCCGTCTTTTACAATGCCTCGCAAGACTCTACTGTATCGGAACGGGCTTACAACGCTCTAGCGCGAGTCAGGGGAATGCATGAAACCTCCACCAACGTCATCCTCCGATTAACCAGAAAAACAACGAAAGGGGACCTTCTGGAATATCTCAGGTCAACTGGTCCCAACAGCCAACTTGCCAACAGAATCGAGAAAATCCTCAAGCAAAGAAACATGATTCGCCTTCGCACCTCACGCGCGAATGAAGTTCGAAAGAGACAGATGACCAAGGGTTCCAAGTCGATCGACAGGATGCGAGAATCCTCGAAATCAATAGCTTGGAGCTGGGTCCGAGAGATCAGAGAGTCGCGAGATCGAGATCACGAAGCGAAGGGATTAGAGTGGAGGATAACCGTTACCCCGAAGGGGCAGATCAGAATACCGGCAGAGCTGATGACGAAGTACGGGATACGGGGGGCGAGAGAATACGGGTTGTCGAGGGCCACTGAAGGTTTGATGCTAGACCCATTCTCAGAATGGAGGACTGGGTAAGCGCAGATGCCGGAAAGTGCTCTTATGCTGAAATGGTGAAAGAGCTTGACAATCTCAGAAAAAGATGGTGTTGAAACATGACTCAGAATTCACGCACTTCATACGAATAGTCATTTGTTCGCCAGAAACTCTTGGAAGAGATGACTCAGCGAGAAGTAGGTTATCTTCTCTAGTTTGTCATTACAAGATATTGCTGGGATGCTTTCTGATTTCTGCCTGGAAGGTTGAGTACTACCCCAATGCAGAGGCCGAGGGCGATAACAGTCCCACTTAGAGAGCCTGCGACGGTGTTTGCGGATGTCGCGGTCGCGATGGTATATGATTCCTGACCTGTGCTGAAGAGGATAATGGCAATGTTGACCAATCGCGTGATCGTGAGCGACCAGGTCTTGTTCTTCCAGATCCCGTAGGCTGAAAGGAACGCGAGCAGTCCTAGAACCAGAGTTATTGATCCGAGTGCTGTGTTGATCGTTCCGGGATTGAAGCTGATCAGGGCGAATCCCCCGAAGGTGACGATTCCACCTCCGATCAACTGTGACAGTGTTAGTCCTAGAGGCCGGGGATAGTGTTCGAAGTTCCGGTTTCTGTTTTCGTCGGTCTCTCCGCTGGAGTGGTTTTTTCTCCTCGTCCGGCGAGACTGCCGTAGATTATCAGCCCGAAGAGAAAGCCTACTGCCATCAAGTATGACAGAGAATCGTTTTCGTATCCGGAGTAGACAAAGGCGATGCCGGTGAAGAAGGATAGGGCGATAGAGGCGAAGCCTGCACTTGCAACCCCAACAACAGGCCTTCGGTTGATGAATGCGGCCGTGACTAGTACTTGGAGGGCGAGCATCAAGAGGACTACCGCTATCAGGACGTGAACCATCAGGGCGGGTGATCCGCCGGTGAAGACGACGGCTAACGGGTTGGGGTCGGTCGAGATGGAGAAGGTGATGAACAGGTTAGCGAACATGCCGAGCAGGAACTGGACTATCAGCAAGGGCATCATAATCCGAGACAATATCTGAATTTGTCCAGATCTCATGAGAGAGCAGCGGAAGAAGATCATCTAGATAAGGAAAGTCCTCGCCGGGCTCGCGTTTTTCGGACACTCATCCCCGATTTCTACCTGGACGCGTCAGCTAAGTTTACGAGCCGCGAATATTACGGTCTATCTATGCTCGAGAGCGTTCCTAGGATTGCAAAGATCCTGATCCCGTTGCAAACTCTGCTCAACCTGTTGCTGTCATTCTGGATCTACCAGGAATACCTCAACAACCGGTTCCTCCGGATATACGTTAACGATTCCCTTCGAGCAGGCGGTTTAACCGTGATAGAAGTGATATCGATAGGTTTCTTCGCAATT
>VBBE01000222.1 GCA_005884605.1 Candidatus Bathyarchaeota archaeon | reverse complement strand
AGATGGCAGAGCAAAATCGCAGGAACTCGTGGAGGGGCATAGGGGCCGGATTCTTAGGAACCCGTTTTCCTGGATCTGGCTAACCGCGCGAGGCCCAATGGCTTCTTGCGCTACGACCTTGACCATGAACGAACCTGACGAGGGAAATGTGTGCTGGACAGTCCCCGTCTGATTCTGCGAAACAGTGGCAGTGGGCGTGCCATCGCCGAAATTGAACACGTAGTTGAATAGGGTTCCTCTGAACGAGCCTGGATAGGACAATGTGTAAGTCGCCTCGGCTGTGAGCGTGACAACTGTGCTTGCCCCAGGTAAGTTATCGTCAGCGGTGACGCTGACAGTATAAGCCGGGGTGGATCCGGTGACGTTGACTAGGAAGCTCGAGACGGCCGAGTTTCCGGCCGGAAAGGTCCCAATCTGAGTCTCACCGGTGTCAGATATCTTGAGAGTCGCATTGTACATGCCAGCGAAGTTGTATGACAACGCGGAAGCGCTACTCGTCTGAGTTATGCCTGTCCCAGACTGCGAGAACGCGACTACTGGAGCAGAACAAACGGTCTTCACAGTCCCGCTGCCGGGACAGAAGACCCAGATGCCGGTATAGCCAGATGTGGAGGTCGTAACCCCGCCAAGCCATTGGCCTGACCAAGAGCCACCCGCGGTACCCTGGGATAGAGTGGTGCCGGATGGGCTCACCTTGGCCGCCAACGGTAGGAGCCCTGTAACTCTTATCGAATCTGCTGGAGTGGCCGTGTCGTTGATCGTCAGAGTAACCCGGTTTATGACGGGAGCTGGCGCGGTAATGGTCACGGAGCTGCCAATAGCTTGGGTTTTGTAGGCATAATCCGGCGAGTCCTTACTGCTGAAATCCCATGTATAGCTCAGGCTGCCACTGCAGCCTGGACAGCTGGCATTGGCCGTAAATGTCATCGGCGAACCTGGAATCTCGGGATTTGGAGAAAAAGTCCAGTTTGCGACAGCGTTTAGAGATAAACCACCGCTGAGAACGTTGAAGATACTCGTCGTATCGACACCCGGGCTCTCGAGGCTCTGTGTGGCATGGCGGACCACGCCAGGATTGAGCAACAGATCGTTGAAAATTGTTATGTGTGTCCCAGTGCTCGCGCTAACGAGGTCGAACCGTATCCGAAACAGCTCGCTGTTTCCACTTTCTTGGACCCCAACCAGTGCCTGCTCCATGTGGATGACTCCGTTTGTATTGTCGATGGTGGTGAAGAATGTTAGGACGAAAACGCCTGTAGGGCAGTTGTTGGCGTTGCTGCATCCCCATATCAGTCCTGACTGGTCGATTGTCACTGCGTTGAGAACTTTGGGATCGAACTTGACGTTTACGTCGAATGCGTTGATCTTCGTTACTGTGTTCAGTGCGGCGACAACATCAACTGTCAGACCACCCCCGGCACCAGGGGACACAACTGCGGTAGGATTGTCCGAGATCAGGGGATGCAGAGCCGCATCAGTATCCGCCAAGTATGTCGCCTGACAACTCGTGTCCAGCGTCCCATCAAAGTCAGATCCGGCATATGGATACGAAGCTGTTACGGATGAAGGAAAAACAGCGCCCTCTAATGAAGAACCATAGGCGCAATCTAGTCCTAACACGCTTAGCGGAAGGACCTGGATCGTTGCTGACGTAGAGGCCACCGCAGCGTTTGTATCTGTAACGTTCACCTTGATTGTAAAAGTCCCAGTTGAACCGTAAGTGTGGGAGAGAGAGTTGGGGTTAGAGGCGCCCCCCGCAAGATTGCCGGTACCGTCTCCAAGGTTCCAGCTGAAAGAATAGGGAGGAGCGCCACCCCCTGCCGAGGCGCTAAGGCTGGGGGTATCCCCTACTGTCACAACAGAAGATGGAGAGATGATGATTGGTTGGATTCTTAGCGGAGCAGGATTGATAATGATAGTGGTAGAGCTTGAAGCTATCGCGTTTGTGCTGTCAGTTGCGTTCACTTTGACTGTGAACGTTCCAGTTCCTCCGAAGGAGTGGAAGGTAAAGCTTGTAAGACCTGTAGAGTTGTTTTCCGGGCTGTCTCCATAATTCCAGCTGAACGAATAAGGCGGAGTTCCTCCCGTAGCCGTCGCGTCGAACCTCACATGGGTACCAACCGTGCTCGAGGCTGGGCCCTGAACTGTCACGCTAAAGGCAGAAAAGACGGGCAGTATTAGAAGCGCTGACGAGAGGGTCAGCAATGAGAGGATCATCAATACCGTCAGCCGACCTACAAATACGGAATGATGCCAATTAATCATCGGTCTATCTCGGAATGGAATGGTGCTGCTGTCGAAATAAGGGTTCCCGTGGTTTTAGTACTAGTGATTCCTTGGGGATACTTCAGTTTCCATGGATAACCATGGAAGCATAGAAAGGGTGAACCGAATAAGGAAGAGTGGCCATCTGCTAGTGCTCGACTCCAAGACGGTCTTGTGGTCGAGCTAGAGACGAGGCCGAGAAGCGACCCGTAATGACACGCAACCTGAGAATGAGGAGATTTTTCCTGGTCTCACTTCTGCTCGCCCTCCTGCCGTTATCTTTCTCGATCACCAGAAACCCTGTTCACGTTGCACGGGCGAATCCTTCGACCCTAACGGTGCCCGGTCAATATCCTACTATAGGGGACGCCATAAACGCCGCGGGCCCGGGAGACACCATCCAAGTCTCAAGCGGAACTTATCTCGAGAATCTCAACATTTCCAAGAGCCTGAACTT
>VBBE01000221.1 GCA_005884605.1 Candidatus Bathyarchaeota archaeon | reverse complement strand
GTTTCGGTAATCTTATCCAGGGAAATAATGCAACCGGCAACTTGGCCGGGGACATTTCCATCGGAAGCTCGTCTGGAAACATGGTAGTGGACAATACGATACGGGAATCGCAGTGGGGCCTAACGCTCCGGGACGGGGCAGTTGGAACGATCGTTGCCCGGAACGTGATCGCGAACCATACCTCTCGCGGAATTTTCCTCTGGAACTCTCCATCCGCCGGGAACCTGTTCTT
>VBBE01000220.1 GCA_005884605.1 Candidatus Bathyarchaeota archaeon | reverse complement strand
ATAGTCAACTCAAACTATTCTGACTCCGTCGCTGCCTGGCACAGATGAACCCACAGTTACGTCCAGCATCGGAAAATGTGTACCCTAATTGCCTCCGTGAGTTCTAAGATCAGGACGAGTTTCACGAATAACAGAGATAAGCATTAAGGCCAGCAGCAAAAGCGCCAAAGAGAACAGTCCAAAGCTAAGAGAACCAAGTCCCCTCGACACCTGAGGGAAAGGCGGCTGCGCAACGCTGCCATTCAAGAGGATGAAAGTATCCACGGCGACAGAAACCAACAGAAGCATGGAAGTCCAAAATAGCACAAGTAGGTTCGGGCGATCGTAAACGACTTCCTCTCGAGGCTCTCCGGCCTCAAGCTTTGCAACGTCCTCCATGTATACACGGAAAAAGAATAACAGAGCCGCCACAAGAATCGAAAGAGTCGCGATCTTCGGGGCGAGAAAAACCCTAAACAAATCGACGTACATCGTGGGATTCCAGAGGTATATTACACCCCAACAAACTACTGCACCGAGGATTATTCGAAACAGTGTGGGAGCCACAATAAAGGGTGCGATTCAATCCGGTTGTTTGACAGGCACGGCGAGACTTCGTCTAAGCGCCTAGCAATGCCTTACGACGCAACAAACCCCGGTACCCCGCCCCAATCATCAATGAGTCGGAATTGGCAAGGTTACCGGCTTCAGAAGGGAGTTGTCTAGTCTTTACTCTTCTCCCACTTCTTGCTCGCTATCTTCTCCGCTTCCTCTCGGGTCCGCCCTCTTCCCTCGACATGCCTCTGACCGTCTTCGATTGTAGTCTTGTAATGATGCCCCCCAGTGATGAAGCGCTCTACAATAGAAGTCTCCTCGTCTGTCTTTGACTTGGTTCCCTTTTCGCTCATTATCCCCCTCCCGGTAACTCGCGAATGCATCAACCCACTAAACCAATTATAGCCCTTCTAACAAAAGAGGCAAGCGAGGCCCTGGGGGCTTCCCCGCACTCCCTGAGACCATCTTACTGACCTCATACCCCAGAGTTGGACTCGTACCCCCGCCCCGAGCATCTCGACGACGTCGAAAAGTGACAACTGATTCCAAAGGTTGTTTCCAAGGATTCCGTTCGATGAATTCTGGCCGGTTTTTTGAGCGCACCACTCGGGATGCGGATTTCCGGTAATTGACCTTGCATACGACGCGTCCCCTTTATCGCCGGTGCCGGGCACCGAGATACGGGCTGAAGTGGGCTAAGTTGAGTTTGGAGCGAACGCGCTGCTGATTCGACACTATCGGTTGACCTGGCGGACGGTTCGCCCTGAGCTATGTCAAGATTTGACGGGTAGTAAGTAAGACAGGCCCCCGTTTCGTGAGCCCTCTCGGGTGGCCACCCTGTTCGTAAGGAGACGTTGGAGACTTCATCCGTGAACGATCGAGTGTGGCCAACCCGCGAATCTTAGGTGACGAGATCGCCTGAAGCAAAATATCGCGTCGCAATGTTGAGCTGGTACCATGGATCTTCGGTTGGATCTCTATGGGACGGAGAAATGACGACGTCAAGCGCTTTCTCCGTTACAATCCGAAACCCAGTGAGGAACTCGGCAAGTCTTCTCAGGACCTCTAGATACGCAGCCCTCGGGGTAGACTCTGTCAGCTTGAATCTTTCCAGTACAGGCCCAATGTTTTTAGGATGTCCCTTGCAGTTTCTCAACTCATTAACCAAGGAGAGGACGTCGGCTGAGCCTTCACGAGTTTCTGGGGGGAAACGGCGGAAAAGCAATCTCACGTACCCGATTGATCGGATCTGATTGTAGGCTTCCGGGGAGGACGCCAAGGAACTCAGGTCGACTCCATTTTTGACCGTGTCGATACTGTCTTCTGGGATAATGAGTTTCTGGAGTTCAAGCATCTTATCAGCGAGCTCTTCAAAATCGAAAGTAGTAGGACCCATGATGTCGAGTGGGCCGTCCTCAGGGGGCGTAAGGAGAAGTGTCTCACCGAATTGGTCCTGCCACGGTCCATTTGCCTCTGCGAGCACCTTGGAGATCGTCCAGGCGAGCGGTCGAGTTTTGGGGAACTCCGCATCGATGTTCACTTGGATGAATTCACGGCTCGGCTTGCCTTTCCACGGCTCAGAGTACGCCGCGATGTGGCGTTGTTTTCCCACATCTAATTTGGCGATAAGCCCAAAGAAGCTTTGGAATTGCCCTTCGGTGTTGATACACCCTGGCAAGTGCGAACCATCAGCGTACATTAGGTCGCAAAGTGTAAGGGACGCCCAGTGTATACGATTATGCGGCATGCCTATGAGGCTACGAAGCAGTGTCGAACGGAACGAAATGATTTCGAAGTAGCTGTCGCGTCCGCTGCCGTAACTGGTTTGTTCGCCGTTCCTAAGGATGAATAAGACACTGCCCTTGAACTCTCCTCGAATCTCTGCGTCCCATCTCTGTGGTTTGGAGGCCGGAGAAATCCAAAAAGCTTCCCACAGCCTGCTGAAGTACATCGTCTGGTCAGGGTTCAGAGGAGCTTTATCGATTATCCACGCTTGACGACCATGCTTAGTAGGCCGTTGAAAGGGGGCTGGGAGACCTTCCAGCGCGTGGTGGGTCTCCAGAATACGTTCTGAATAACGAACTATCAGAAGGCCTCGCTCCCTAGCAGCAAGGTAGTCTCTGAGCTCGCTCTCACGGACAGCCAGGAACTCGTCGTGGGGGTCCCAGAGGATCTTGCCATCTCCAGATCGGATGACGATGTCCCGAGTGTAGGGATTGATCCACGTTCTCTCCATCTCTCTATGGAGCCGGAGATACGTTATTAGGCGATCTGACGGCTCGTAATATGAAAGATCTAGCCCCTCGAAGCGTCGCTCTCTGTAAACGATCTCAAGACTGATGCCTTTCTTTTCGAACTCCTCTCCGGTCACATACTTTCCACCGTCCTCAAAGTAATCGTTGCCGATGAAGTCCAGATCTTGAAATTCAATCTGCCCCAGGCATCTGTCCTTCGCATCGATTGAGACTAAACCCGACCTGACGCCAATGAATTCCTTGACTTGCGCCGTTATCTTGTCAAGATTTTGTAGGGCAAGGTGGGAACGAGCAATGTAAACGTATGGATCATAGGACGGGTCGTAGTCTCGTAGATCTTCGAGCAGCAGCAGCTTGATGAACTCCCCCTTGACACGCAGACGCTCGTTTGTCATTGGAATCTACTATCACCAAAAATCTGTTGCACTGAGGCTTTCAGCCCGGTCTTGCCGTTAGTTTAG
>VBBE01000219.1 GCA_005884605.1 Candidatus Bathyarchaeota archaeon | reverse complement strand
CACCCGAGCTAGACTAAGCCTCTGCATTGCACGAGACACTCCCATGATAGAATGCACATCCACCGTGGGTGTGGACCGTAACCTCCGGAACCTCACGGTCGGAAACGATGATCAAACCAGTCACTATGACCTCTCGAAGACTGTGAGAATAGCCAGTACTACAACCAGCATCGTGGCCTCTTTCAGATGAGACGATCATCGGATAAGAACGAGAATATCGTCGAAGGATGGACGACGAAGAACCGCTAGAACTGGTCACCTACTCCACAACGCAACAAAGAAAATTGTCGCCTTAGCAGTCCAGCGGAGAACAGCAATAGTACTCGAGAACATTGAGGGCATCCGATCCCTCTACCAGAAGGGCAACGGACAGGGTAGCAAATATCGGGGTAGAATGAACGGCTGGAGTTTCGGCGAGGCTCAACGACAGATCGAGTTCAAAGCTCGATGGGCGGGCTTGCCGGTTGTCTGTTTGTCTAGGCGTGAGACCAGAGGTTCCAGTCTGGCTTGTCCGAGATGCGGGGAGAGACACCAATCGGACAAACGTCTGAAACGCAAACTCTGGTGTGGAAACTGTCGAATTGTAATGGACCGAGACCAGGTGGCGGCTGTTAACCTGGCTCGGCGGGGACGGGTGAGGTTCGCACGTTCCCGGCCTCCGAT
Organism: Candidatus Bathyarchaeota archaeon; assembly: GCA_005884605.1. The sequence continues at coordinate 4,539 of VBBE01000219.1, read as the reverse complement.
ACTTCTAGAGGCGCAAGGCGGAGCAGGTGAAGCAATGAAGGGGAACCCGACGCCTACGGTAATCCCCGGAGTCGATGCCCCGAAGCTAACTCAGCAAACGAAGAGTTAACAGAACCGAAAAAGAAGCCCTAAAAGAACAGGTCCATAGTGCGTTTCCAAGCTGACCAAGCCTGTCTAACAACTCAACCAGCCACATTTCCCATCTCAAGCGGACAGCGCTCACCTCCGAACTCAAGGACCATATCGACAGAGAAGTTGTCCTTGCAGGCTGGGTTCACGACGTCAGGGTCCTAGGAGGAATATCCTTCATCCTCCTCCGCGACATGGCTGGTATCGTCCAGGTGACCGCGCCCAAAGCAAAAGTCAGCCCTGACATCCTCAAGGAGATCACCACGCTCCACCAGGAAGATGTGATCATGGTCAAAGGCAAAGTCGTCTCCAGCAAGATCGCCAAGAAGGGAATCGAAGTCATCCCCGAACAGCTTGAAGTTGTGAACAGAGCTGAGACACCACTACCTCTCGACCCAAGAGGCGTCCAGAACACGCTCCTGGAAACTAGGCTCAACTGGAGATTCTTAGACTTCCGCAGCGAAGAATCCAACGCCATCTTCAAAGTCCAATCAGCAATTCTCCGAACTTTCCGCGAGTTCTTCGCCGCCCGACATTACGTGGAGATACAACCGCCGGTGATCATAGCCTCGGCAAGCGAAGGTGGAGCCGAACTCTTCTCGCTCAAATATTTCGAAAAAGACGCCTACCTAGCCCAATCACCACAACTCTACAAGCAAATGTGCGCTATATCCTTCGAGAAAGTCTGCACTATTCTGCCGGTATTCAGGGCGGAAAAGTTCGAACAACCAACCCATCTAAACGAAGTCCGACAGATGGACATCGAACAAGCATTCTCAACAGACGAGGACGTCATGAAGGTCCTGGAGGAATTTCTTGCTGAATGCATCACGACGATTACAATGTCATGCAATGAAGAACTGGAGAAAATCGGTCAGAAACTCGAACCATTGCACCTGCCACTCAAGCGAATGCAATACAGAGATGCGATCGAACTCCTACGCGAAAATGGCGAAGACATCCAGGTTGGAAATGACTTCTCCAAGACACAGGAGAACAGACTCTCGCAGCTTCTGAAGGAGGAGGCATTCTTCATCGTTGGTTGGCCATCAGAACAGAAAGCATTCTACGCAATGCCTAACCAAGACGGTAAGACCTCTAGGGCTTTTGACCTGATCTATCGAGGGTTGGAGATCGCGTCTGGAACCCAACGCATACACGTGCCGGCCCTTCTTATTCAACAGCTCAAGTCCAAGGGGCTGAACCCTGAGAACTTCAAGTTCTATATCGACTCTTTCAGATATGGCGCTCCGCCCCACGCCGGTTGGTCCATTGGTCTGGAGAGGTTGACCATGAAAATGACTGGTAGAGAAAACATTAGGGAAACTACGATGTTTCCAAGAGACAGGAATCGGTTAAGCCCTTAACAGTATTCCGCGAGCCTATGCAAAAGTTTCCACTCTCTCGGCCAACGCGCGAAATCACGCAGCCATTGGGTCCTTCGAAGCTTTGAGGGTGAGAGTCAACCTGCTAAGCGAGCCCATGATCTCCTCCGAGAAAGGCGGCCAGCCAGCCATCTCCACTGCAAAAAGTGCGAGCTCGATACTCGTGCAAACCTCGAAACCTCAGCCTCCCCGCAAAACCTTGAAAAGTTCCGACTGCCCCACGTCTTCTTCGGACCATATTTGAGCCATATCGCCCCAGAAGAATACTTCGAGAAGATCAATCGCTTCGTCTCCTTCTTGGACAACCAGAACGTCAAGATTATCATGGCGATGAGAAAATATGGCCTTAGAAACCTCCAACTCATTGCTAACAAAACCAACATTCCTCGACCGACAGTCCACGCGAGAGTCTCCAAACTCGAAAAAGAAGGATTGCTCCGAACCTGGATCCACCCCAACTACGCGAAACTAGGACTAGTGAGAGCCATGGTCTTCCTCACAACAAAACCAGGCAAGGAACTGCTTGCTCCCGAAGCACTCCGGGTCCCCGGCTACTGGTTGAGACTCATCAGGTGCATGGGAGAATGCAACGGATATTACTCGACTCACGCGATTCCTCTTGAGAAACGCTGGGATTTTGAACAATATCTTGAGAGGATCGTCGCCTCAGGAGTCGCAACGGGATACCGGCTTCTATGGCTAGAAGAAGCAGTGTCGCCACTCCCAGACTTTAGCTATTACGACACCAAGAAGAAAACCTGGACATTCGATTGGCCGAAATGGCTCGACGCTTTAGCCGCAAAACCGGCTCAAGCTCAACGTAAGGAAATCTTTCTGCCCAGTCCATTTGACAAGAAAGACCTGATCATTCTCAAGGAGTTGATCAAGGACGGCCGAACAAAACTGACTGAACTAGCGCACTTGTTAGGTATGACAGTCCCGGCAGTCAAGTATCGTTTCGACAATCTCGCGCAATCTGGGTTCATACGCGAATACGTCATCGACATGCTGCCTTTCGCTCCTGAAATCTCCGACCTCTATGAGATGGTCCTGGAATTCCAGACGCGGGAAGGCTTGGCCCTTGGCGAGAGGGTATTGAGCAGTCTTCCAATGGTCTTGACTCTTTCCCGGGTGGAGGGTGCCAATTCCATTGCTGTCAGAATCTATCTCCCCCGAACCCAGATGAACAATCTACTCACGATGTTCTCCGCGCTAACGCGGAGAGGAGTCCTTGCAGGATTCACTTACGTCTTGCTCGACCCGATGACTATCAGAACGCAGACCTTCGCGTACAAGTTCTACGAAGATAGCACTGGATGGCACTATGACAACTTGGAATATTTTGAAGACCTTAGGAAAGTGTCATCTGCATTCGATAGGGAGGATGGTATGCGGGTAGTTTTCCAGACCGCGCCGGTCCCGACCTTTCAATAGGTGTGCTAGCGCTGAACAAGCCTCAACAACAAACCGGTCCGGATTAGAATTCGGCTACATCATGCTGACAGGTAGGCCCTTCGACGGCTGGAAGGTAACTGCGGGAGGTTCCGCCTTGTCGAAGGACGATACAAGCTTGCGGAGTGCAGCTAGGTATTCGTGGTTGTCATAACGCCATCCCGACTTGTCGTCGAAGGCTTTGTAGTGGAAGGTCTGAGATTGAATCGTCATAGGATCGAGCAACATGTAGGAGAACCGATCTATCGCGCTTCCCCTGACGAGAGCCGATAGCATGGTCAAGAGATTGTTGACCTCCGTTCTAGGGAGGTAGACTCTGAGGGTTATCGAGTTGGTCCCCTTGATTCTTGAATAGTTCAAGACGAACGGTAGACGTTTGAAGAAGTTCTCCTTTGCGATCATCGCTTTGTGTTCCCCGAAGTCTAGCCGGACCTCGTAGAGGTCCGATATCTCCGGCGGGTATGGTAGGACTTGGATAACGTAGTCCTGAAGGAATCCTCGCCGGGCCAGGTTGTCGAACCGATACTTAGCTGCGGGAAGCGTCATCCCGATTAGCTGGGAGAGCTCGGAGAGCTTCTTTCGAGCATCCTTCATTAGCTCTTTGAGAATCAACAGGTCGTTCTTGTCGAAATCATCCTTTGATGACTCTTTTTCCTCAGAACCATTTTGAACACTCTTGCCTTTCATAAACAAGCTGAGCCATGCTGGCCAGTCGAATCTCCAGGCTCTTTTCTTGAAATCGTAGTATTCGAAGTTGGGAATGTGAGAGTGGTAGTCGCCGAGCCAGAAGATCCTGTAGCTCGTGGCGAGGCCCGATGAGACTATCTGGTCTAGATATTGAACAAAATCTTGCCTGTTTTCAACAGGGACAGCATGTTGAGAGTAGTACCCGTTGCATTCGCCTGTGCATCTTGCGATCCAGAGCCAGTAGCCGGGAATCTTCAGGGCTTCGCTAGCTATGACCTCTCGACCTGGCGACGGAGTCAGTAGAACCATCGACCTAGCCAATCCGATCTTCGCAAGGTTAGGGTAGGTCCAAGTGTCGAGCAGTCCCTGAGTGCCGAGCTTGTTAACGCGGGTGTAGACTGTGGGATATGGGACGCCCGATTTTCGGGCAATCGATTGAAGGTTTCGAGGCCCGAACTTCTTCATTGCGCCAATGATCTCAACGTTCTCATCGTCTAGTAGTGACATTATCTGGTGGATCCGCTGGAAATACTCGTCTGCCAACTGGTAACTCAAGGTGAGGCCGGGTTACAGGAGAAATGGGGGTTATAGAAACTTTGGAAAGGTCCCAGAATTGACCTTGGGTAGATTGAACTTTAGCTCGACCTGGTGAAATTAGAGCAACAATTCTAAGAATACCAAGAAACCGCGCCCCAAAAGCGAAATGGTCCAATTCCTCAACACGCAACAAACACCTTCTAAATTTGCGAACTGAGGTTGAAACTAATTGATCGCCTCAGAAACGAGGGGCGGGATCTAGGAGCTAGCCAACTGTCTGAGGAGTAGATCCGTGATCATAACTCCCTTCGCCTTCGAGGGCCCGATCGATGATGCCTATCATGTTCTC
>VBBE01000218.1 GCA_005884605.1 Candidatus Bathyarchaeota archaeon | reverse complement strand
ACTAATGCGACTGTTTCTTTGAAGTCGAGTTTTGAGGCTGAATAAATCAGACGAGCCTTAGTGCCTTTCATGGGTCTTCTCGTGCCTTGAGTGGCTGGAATAGAGGCGGCGGACGCGGGAGTAGTTGGCGTGTGCTGTTGGCTCGGGCAGTTGGTTGAGGTCGTATCCGCTGCTGTACCCAGGTATCTCGATCGAGTTTTACTCTTTGCCGATTTTGGTACGGAGATTCGAGAAAGACTCCAGTAATCTGATAGGTGCCTCCCTGTTCGAGATGGTACGGCATCCATGATGTGAACCAGAATTCGCCCATGTTTGTAGTAAGGAGACCGCATTCCCGAATCCTTGCTCTTGTTTGAGACTCAGTTAGCGGATAGACCTGTTCGACACGGAATGTATCATTGAATCGAATCCCAGGACGGAGCATGTGCTGGTTAAGCTTCTGCAAGCCTGGTGTCGTTCCTTCTATCTCGGCAATGTAGGGCGAAGGAAGGCCTTGTCGAACAATCAGGTGGAGCCTTTCCTTTGCGCGGGTAACCGCGACGTAGAACAGTCTTCGCTCTTCAGCCCGGTCGTTTCCAGGGTGCATGCGCACAGGTTCTAGGACATCGGGGTTCTCTATCTTCGAGGGAAAGCCGAGTAGGTCGTCGCTCGCATTCATAACGACTACGACGTCTGCTTCGAGCCCTTTGGCTTTGTGTGCAGACATGACTCGTACACCGGTTATGTTGCGATCAGGATCTGCCAGAGGAATCATGTTTGGAACGAAATTCTTTCGGATCTCGTTGAGGAGATGGTTTGTCCGGCTTAGAACCAGAATATCGTCAGCACTGGTGCGCTTGCGTTCCTCTTGGATGAGGCCGATCGCCTTGTCTATGAGTGCCATGTCATTGTCTGGCACTTCGTGTATGTAGGCCTCCCCGCCCCCGCGGTTGGAAACTGCGACTTGCTTCGGGATTTGGCTAGGATTGTGGGCAATCAACGCCGCGCCGGCTTCGACGATTATTGCGGGTGATCGGTAGTTTGTGTTGAGCATTGTCAGAGATGCCGGTCCGAAGTGCGACTCGAAGTTGACGACGTGATCGACATCGCCCCCTGCAAAGCCATAGATGGCTTGCCAATCATCTCCGACTGCAAACAGGTGCGCATTGTTGGCCTTCACTAATGTATTGACCAATCGGGCCATTGACGATGATGTGTCCTGGAACTCATCAACAAGAACGTGATTGAACTTTGCTAACGGATTCGGACCCTTTTCCATAATGTCTGCGGCCCTGTGCAGCATATCCGAAAAGTCGATTCTGTCTTGTGAAGTCAATTCTCTGTCGTATATTGTCAAAATGGCAACTGCAAGAACTCCGAAATGATACACGCGCGGAGTAGTTGAGGTCAGTCGCTTTAGAATGTCGTCAGGTGCTAGGCGAAGCGACCGAGCATTTGAAATGAAATCGACGAGTTGATGTTCGATCGTGTTGCCAATGTATTTGAAATTCTTGACCACTTGTTCTAGCTCTGAGTGGGAGATCGGTCGCAGTGTTGCACCAGCTGCGACGAGACGCACCTCGAGCGCGATTTCGAGGGTTCCTTCAACTCGTTCATAGTCGTAGATTTCAACGAGTTTCTTTCCCGCGCGGCGGAATTCCTCTCGTTTCCATCGCATCCCTTGGTTGTACTGTTCGGAGGTAGTCCTCCATCCTTGGGGGACGTTGCCAGCGCGATTGATGCCCCAATATTCGATGGAGACGTCGATCTCGGGGAGGGTGAAGTCGGGATTGTAGGCGTTTCGGTCCACGCCTACGTTTGCCCAGGATGCCTTTGCTTCGTACTGGTAGGGAACGTGATGAGTGAAGAGAAAGTCAGCAATGATCCGTTCTCCAATGGAGCGGACATGTTCTCCCTGCAGGGTTCGGTAGTTGAGATCCGTTCCGAGAGGAGGGGCCGTTTCGTCTTCTTTGCGGTGGAAGTTGAGGACCGCGTTCAGGTATAGACTTGCGAGCTGTTGATCTCGGGCTTCACGGGCGTCTCGAAGAGCAGCTGCAACGAGAGACTCGGTCCAATTGTCATTGGCGACACTGATCGGTCCCGCCATATCCGCTTGAACAATACGTTTGCCCAATGCATGGAGAGTCGAAACAGTCACTCCATCGATTTCCCGAAACGCGACGGGAACAGCCATCTGTTTGAGGCGGTCCTCCATCTCTTCTGCAGCTTTCGTCGTGAAAGTTATCGCGAGGATTTGACTTGGTGAGACTTGACGTTCGAGAAGATATCTTACTCGAGCTATCAGCGTCCGGGTTTTGCCTGAGCCGGCTGCCGCAACTACGAGATTTCGTTCATCGTCGCGGACCGTCGCTTCCTGCTGGGCGGCATCTAGTCCCAGCTCATCTCTGAGCAACTTCGAATGTTCGGCGATTGCTCGCTGAGTGTATTTGTGGTTCTGTCCCACGAATGCTTGACGCAATTGGCTCGCGGCAAACGAAATGGAATCAAACTCTTTCAGTATAGCATCGTCGTGCGTTCGCCGAACTGACTTCTCAATCGAGGGTAACGCCTGCTCGAGGAAGGTCTTGAGTTCCGACTGAAGCGGTCGAGCGATGCGCTCAGAGATGTATTCGGTTGGGATCAGGTGAGGTTTGGTCGCGTTTTCGATTCTAGTGAGAGTCGCGCGAACGTCATTCAACCCCTTAGCAACGTGTTTGGCGGTGCGTTTCCGATGATCTGGAAGAACTACTAGTGTCGCCAGGGCCACGACGGCGGCGGCTACAGAGAGTCCGAGGACCAACGAGAGAAGGTCCATTTCAACACCAGAATCTGAAGGTTTGAAGCTAG
>VBBE01000089.1 GCA_005884605.1 Candidatus Bathyarchaeota archaeon | reverse complement strand
CCGGCGAAGTTGTCTTCAATACTTCCATGATGGGATACCCAGAACTGCTTACCGACCCGTCTTACCAAGAACAGATAGTGGTAATGACCTACCCGATACTCGGGTCATATGGCGTACCGCCTAGCTCTATTCAGGGCGATGGAGGAGTCCCGCTCCACTTCGAATCCGATTCTGTAAAGATCAAAGGACTTGTCGTCCATTCCCTCTCCCGACCTAGCCACTGGTCCAACCAGAAATCGCTAGACGCGTGGCTAACTGAAGACGGAGTGCCAGGGATGTTTGGTGTTGATACGCGGGTCCTGACGCAACGACTGCGAAACAAGGGAACAATGCTAGGGGTTTTGAAAGTCTCGAGTTCGCCCATCAATCCGGTGGTCGCAGCCGGCCGAATATCGGAACTTCAGGACCCAAACAAGCAAGACCTAGTTCAGAAAGTGAGCCCCAAAGAGCCCATCTACTATGATGGGAGGGAACAATCGACTATCGTAATCTTAGACTGCGGGGTCAAATACGGGATACTGCGCAGTCTCCTCGCCAAGGGAGCAAGAGTTGTCCGCGTCCCGTATCACTTTCCTGCCAGCAAGATCCTCGAACTGAATCCCCGCGGAGTCGTCGTCAGCAATGGACCTGGAGACCCCAAAATCGATCTTAAAACCATAGAGACTACCAGGCGTCTGATGGAGACCGAGATTCCAATAATGGGAATCTGCTTAGGCGCCCAGATCCTTGGGTTGGCCGCTGGAGCGGAAACCTACAAGCTGAAGTTTGGCCATAGAGCTGTTAACCACCCCTGTATGGACCTTGAAACCGGTAGGTGTTTCATAACAACTCAAAACCATGGTTACACGATCGATCGTAACTCATTAGAAGATACCGACTTCTCAGCGAACTTCATTAACATCAACGATAAGACCGTAGAAGGCATCAGACACAGGAAGAAGCCGTTCTTAGGTGTTCAGTGGCACCCAGAAAGCTCGCCCGGCCCGTATGATACTAGATTTCTCCTTGACAGATTCTTCGAGGAGGCATTGAAGGCTTGAAACTAGATGGCATCAAGTCGGTCGTTATTGTCGGAAGTGGCGCGATAAAGATTGGAGAGGCTGGCGAGTTTGACTACTCAACATCTCAGGCGATCAAAGCCCTCAGAGAAGAGGGAATAAAGACAATCGTCGTCAATCCAAATATTGCCACTATTCACACCGATGAGAAGTTCGCAGACAAAGTGTATTCTGTTCCGATAAGGACGGACTTTCTCGAGGAAGTTATCGCCAAAGAACAACCCGACGGCATCCTTCTAGGCTTCGGAGGACAGACCGCCCTCAACTGCGGCGTCGAACTTGCAGAGTGGGGTATTCTCTCGAAATACAACGTGAAGGTCCTCGGCACTGGCATCGAGAGCATCGAGATTGCCGACAACCGGGAACTGTTCAAGAAAACCATGATCGAACATGATATCCCAGTTCCAAAAAGTCGGAAAGCAGTTGACCTAGAAACGGCCCTTGAGGCGGCACGCGAAATAGGCTTCCCTGTGATGGTCAGGGTCGCCTACACGCTCGGGGGTCAGGGGTCAGGCGTAGCCTTCGATGAGCGAACACTCGGGGAGATTGCGCTCCGAGGACTTGCTTACAGTCGGATCAAACAGGTCCTGATCGAGGAATACCTCGAGAAGTGGAAGGAGGTCGAATACGAAGTAATGAGGGATCGCGATGACAATTGCATCATAATCTGCAATATGGAAAACTTGGATCCGATGGGGGTCCATACCGGCGACAGCATCGTAGTCGCTCCCTCCCAGACACTCACGAATCGCGAGTACAACCTTCTAAGAGAAACAGCCCAGAAAGTCATACGAACCCTTGGCATAGTCGGAGAATGCAACATTCAGTTTGCGCTGGACCCAAGGAGCGAGGAATTCAAGGTAATAGAAGTTAATTCGCGACTCTCTAGAAGTTCCGCGCTAGCGTCAAAGGCCACAGGCTACCCCATAGCATACATCGCTGCAAAACTGTCCCTTGGCTACATTCTCCCAGAACTGTCGAACAAGATAACTGGAGTGACTTCGGCGTGTTTCGAACCCGCGCTTGATTACATTGTAGTCAAGGCTCCTCGCTGGGATTTCCAGAAGTTCCGCAAAGTCAGCAAGGGTATCGGGACCCAGATGAAATCCGTCGGTGAAGTCATGGCGATCGGAAGATGCTTCGAAGAAGCCTTGCAAAAAGCGGTCAGGATGCTCGACATCGGGAGGGAGCTGACTGATAACGGACTTCCAGGAAGAAGTATCGAGAGGATCCGAAAAGAGCTCAGGGAGCCCACTGATAAGAGAATCTTCTACGTAACAAAAGCTCTGAAATCCGGAATGAGCATGGACGAGATTACGAAGTTGAGCGGGATCGACGGATGGTTTCTGGACAAGATCAAGAACATTGTTGAGATGGAAAAACGGATCGTAAGTGAGAGAATCAATCCAGACATTGTCAGGAGGGCGAAGGAATTCGGTTTCTCCGACAGGAAGCTGGGAAAGCTTCTTGGAATGACCGAAACTCAAGTCCGAGACTACAGAAAAGGGCACCGCATAGTGCCAGTAACTAAACAGATAGACACAATGGCCGCCGAGTGGCCCGCCGCGACAAACTATCTCTATCTAACATACGGCGGTGATGTGGACGATTTCGAATACGCGCCTGGAGACAAGGTGGTTGTCTTGGGCTCTGGTTGCTACAGAATCGGATCGAGTGTAGAATTCGACTGGTGTTGTGTTAACATGGCTACAGCCCTGAGGAAGAGAGTGTCAGAGGTCATTATGGTAAACTGCAATCCCGAGACCGTATCAACTGATTTCGATATACTTGACAAGCTGTACTTCGAGGAACTGAGCCTTGAACGAGTCTTGGACATATTGGACAAGGAACGCCCACGTGGTGTAGTTGTAAGCGTCGGCGGACAGACTGCAAACAATCTCGTCAAAGGACTGTCCGAGCACGCTACGATTCTGGGCACCACTCCCGACAGCATTGACACCGCAGAGGACCGCTCAAGATTCGGCCAGCTGCTCGACCAATTGAAAATTGAACAACCGAAATGGGACAAGCTCAGATCTCTCGAGGACGCCAGACGATTTTCCAAAGAAATAGGATACCCCGTCCTCATCCGTCCGTCCTATGTTCTCTCAGGCTCGGCCATGAACGTCGCTTTCAACGAGGCGCAACTTACTGGCTACATTCGAGAAGCGGCACGTGTTTCTCGGAAGAATCCGGTTGTCATCTCGAAGTTTCTGACGGGGGCGAAAGAGGTTGAAGTTGACGGAGTTTGCGATGGCTCAAGAGTCTTCATCGGTGCAATTATCGAGCATGTGGAAAATGCCGGCGTCCACTCGGGCGACGCGACAATGACCATACCGACCCTCTCAATAACCGGAACGGTCAGAAGAAAGATGCTATCCTATTCGAGAAGGATCGCAAGAAGCCTCAAGATCCGAGGACCGTTCAACATCCAATTCCTCGTTAAGAATGGGCAGGCTCTGGTTATCGAGTGCAACCTTCGAGCCTCCCGAAGTATGCCATTCGTATCCAAGACAATTGAGACAAACCTAATGGATCTGGCCGCGGAGGCCATAACTGACGGGACCATAAAGCAGGGCGAAGGAATTCACCGAAGAATCGGAGTGAAAGCACCTCAATTCTCCTTCACACGATTGGACAAGGCGGACCCGGTGACAGGGGTCGAAATGGTCTCCACCGGAGAAGTCGCTTGTTTCGGCGAAACTTTCCAAGAGGCATTCATTAACGCCCTGATCGCGAGCAACTTCTACATTCCAAAGAAAGACGACGCCATCCTCATCTCGATGGGTGAAACGAGAAAAGGAATAATTCCATACGCTAGAATGCTCGCGCGAGCGGGCTACAGGATATTCGCAACACAACATACCGCGGAAGAGTTCTCGAAGAACGGAATCGAATGCAGGATACTATACAAGGTGAGCGAGAAGAAGAAACCGAACATTATGGATTACCTCCAAAACAGAGAGATTCGCCTAGTAATCAACATTCCCAGCCACGAAGGGGACTCCGCCTCGCATCGAATACTGAAAGACGAATATCTCATCAGAAGAAAGGCGGCCGAATATGGGATTCCGATCGTGACCAACCTCGAACTTGCCCGAGCATTGATTAAGGCGCTTGTTCGACACAATGCTCGACAACAATCCAAAGGTCCCTCTAAGGCCGCTGCCCTCGTAGTTTCTCCTTCAGCTTTGACCGCCATTCGCGTCCCCCTTAGAGATTCGGCCAATCAAACGAAGCCCGTACATGCCTCTATCCCTCAGACGTCCTAGAATTCTACGCCCTACCAGAAAGGCCTCTACCGCTGTCGAATTGAGGGGCAAATTGATAAGAGGCTGGAGGCACCAGAGGCGTCGCTAGCGGTCAAATGTTCACCTGCACTAAGTGTGACAAGCGGGAATTCCAGCTAACCCAGCTCTCGGAAATGAGGCTACTTGCAGAGTGTCCGTCATGCGGTGCCTCGTTTATCATGGACACCGTGACGGAGAAGAGGCCTAGGGTCGAAGCCTCGGACCCAAATCAGCATATCATTTGGGACTGGAAAGTCGAGAAATGGATTCCGGCGAAGAGAAACTGACCTTCTAAGACCGCTGATTCATTGGCACATACGGAACCTGAGCGGGTCCTACATATTCTGTCAGAGGTCTGATGAGTCTGTTGTCGGCATACTGTTCATAGATATGCGCGATCCAACCAGATACCCTGTTGCAGGCAAAGACGGCGGGCATCAAGTCCTTGGGCACTCCAAGCGCGTTTAGTACGACCGCCGCGTAGAATTCGATATTGGGCCATAACTTTCTTTTGTCCATGACGATCCTTTCCACTTCTTCTGCAATGTCGAGCCATTTCCTGCTTCCACCGCGTTCTTCAGCCAATTTTTCTGCGATGTTCTTGAGTATTCTAGCTCTCGGATCGTAGGTTCGGTAGATCCTGTGGCCGAACCCCATTACCCTCCTGCCCGCGGCTAGCTCACGGTCAACGTATCCCTCAACTTTTTCCATAGTGCCAATCTCTTCGAGCATCTCCATTACACGCTGGTTTGAGCCTCCGTGGAGGGGACCCGCCAGAGTAGCGATGGCGCTTGTGACCGCTCCTCCGAGGTCGGCGAGGGTGGATATTGCTACGACGGCGGCAAAGGTAGAGGCGTTCATTTCGTGGTCCGCGTAGAGTACGGAGAGGGTATCAAAGGCGCCTCTCGACACTTCATCTGGTTTCTTTCCCGATAACCCGTAGAGAAAGTTCGCAGCGTGTCCCAGCCGTGGATCGGGCCTGACGGGGGTCTTTCCCTTTCTTATTCGTTCGTAGCTGGCTACGATGGTCGGAAGAGTAGATGTGAGTTGTAGAGACTCGCGGCGGTTAAACTGGTCAAACGTCTCTCCTTTTTTCCTAGGGAACGTTGCCATGTAGGAGACAGCTGTTCGGGCAACTTCCATGGGGATCGCCCCCTTCGGGATACCCCTTAGAAGTTTCAGGACTTCCCTTGGGAGGGGACGATGAGCTGTGAGTTGTCCCTTGAATTCTGAAAACTGGGCTTTGTTTGGAAGGTTTGCGTTCCAGAGTAGGTAGGTGACCTCTTCGAAGTTCGATTTTGCTGCGAGTTCGTTAATGTCAATCCCTCTATACCGGAGGATTCCTTGCTGTCCGTCGATGAATGTGATAGAACTCTTCGCAATAACAACTCCTTCCAGACCCTTCTCGATCTCAGTTGTTATCAGTCTCACCATTGAACCGTTGGAATGGTATTGCTGGTAGCACGGATTCTAGTCCTAGTTAAGGAATATCAATGACGCTAGGAACGCGTCGAAGCTTCAACTCGGCCACGTTGGCCGAGAAAGCCTTTTTCAACGGCAATTCGACGACCCTCTCACCGAGAGAGCTTTCATGACGACAATGGTGCACAAGATCGCGGTTCTACCTGGAGATGGAATTGGGCCAGAAGTTGTCGATGCCACGCTTATGGTCTTAGACGCCGTCCAGAAAACCGGACTAGTACACTTGGAATACCTGAAGGGCGATGCTGGATTCGACTCCATCAGAAAATTCGGCACAAACCTACCAGAGAAAACGGTTGAGATGATGAAACGAACCTCTGCGTGTCTCAAGGGTCCGATGACGACGCCTGAGGAACCTGGAACTCCTCGGAGCGCCGCGGTGACGATGCGTTCTCTCTTCAATCTATACGCGAATGTTCGCCCTGCGCGGACCCTTCCAAATGTTACCGCTCTAGATCCTGGAATTGACTTGATAGTGGTGAGGGAGAACACTGAAGGATTGTATTCCGGAAAGGAATTCGAAGTTACCCCTGGGGTGGGTGTGGCGATGAAGATCATCACCCGAGCCGCCTCGGAGAGAATCGCGAAATTCGCGCTCGATCTCGCGATGAAAAGAAGAAAGAAGCTTGCGTTCGTCCACAAGGCAAACATTCTGAAGATCACGGATGGCATCTTCAAACAATCAGTCCTCGAAATCGCTAAGGACTATCCGGACGTGGAGCTTGAGGACCTGCACATTGACGCTGCAGCGATGCAGCTGATCAGACGGCCGGAGAGCTTTGATGTGATGGTGACGATGAATCTCTACGGCGATATTCTTTCGGACGAGGCGGCGGCAGCGGTGGGGGGCTTGGGAGTTGCGGCTGGCGCGAACATTGGTGAGACCTACGGCATGTTCGAGCCCGTTCATGGTTCTGCGCCGAAATACACGGGCCAGAACAAGGTGAACCCCGTTGCGACCATTGAGGCAGCGCGAATGATGCTTGACTATCTAGGTGAAAGTAAGGCTGCTAATCTAGTTGAGAAGGCAACGACCTCTGTCCTCAAGGAGGGGAATGTGTTGACTTATGATCTTGGCGGAAAGGCGCGAACCAGTGACGTGGGCAAAGCGATAGCTGAGAAAGTTGTGTCCTTGAAGTAGATTCTACATTCGTTCGGCAAGTTCTAGCCCCAAGAGCCCTGCAACAGTTTTCAAGACTGTTCTGACGGCTAGGACAAGTGCGACCCTTTGCCATTTGAGTTCATCGTTGTTAACGTGGGATATATCGGATTTCTCGTAGAACTCGTGGAACCTCTGGGCAAGAAGGTTCGCGTACAGGCAAAGCAAGGTTGGGTTAAGGTCATCAGCGGCTTTCGAGAAAGTTTCTGGAAACTTGGACAGCTCAAGAACCAGGGCTTGTTCGACGGGATCCGTCAACAGGCTGAACGTCTTTGGCTGGGTTATCCTCCCGAGCTTCCGGAGAATTCCGGAACTCCTCGTGTAAGCGTAGTTGATGAAAGCAGCGCTGTTCGTCTCAAAGTTCAGGACTTTGTCCCAAACAAAGTTCGTGGACTTTATGGCCTCTACAGAGAGGATCGCATATCTAACGGCTGAAATCGCGATTCTATCTGCCACTCTTTGCCTGATCTCATCGGGAATGCTCGGCGAGCGCTTGTCGACTTCCGACTTTGCCCTAGAGATGGTCTCGTCGAGAGCTTGATCGAAGGTCACGTATCGGCCTCGTCGAGCGGACATTCGTTGTCCCTCCAGCATGAGCTGACCTATGGGGAAGTAGATGAATTTCTCAGCCTCTTTCCGATGCCCGATAATCCAGAATGCAACCTTAACCTGGAGCTGTGCAAGAGACTGTTCAGTTCCGATCACATTGATGACTCTCTCCGCTCGCCCGAACTTATACAGCGTGTAGGCTATGTCCCGTGTTGAGTAGAGGGAAGTTCCATCGGATCGGATGAGGGTGAGCGAGGGAATCTCAGAACTGGGGCTTATGCCCAGTTTCTCGCGCAATCCAAATTTTTCAACCGCCTTGGCTACGTCAAGTTCCAGTGCTCCACCTTTGTTGGAGGTGAATCCGGATTCCTTGAGCCGGTCTAGGAGTTCGGCAACACGTCCTGTCCAGATCAAGTCGCTCTCCCAGTCCCACTCGTCGAAGCGGATTCGAGCCCTCCGCAGAGTCTCCTCGAACCCGGTTAGTACGGTTCGGCTGACCCGTCTCATCAATGCCCGGGTATCAGGGTCATTTTTCTCGTACTTCCTGATGAGGTCCCCAATTGAATCCTCAGGGTCCGGATCCTGGGAGATCAGCTTCCCTAGACGATCGAATTCCTCAGGGTATTTGCTCCGGAGGTCTGCCGCTATGCCTACCCATTCGTCGAGGGATTTTGTGGCGGCGACGATGTCCGCGTCAGAAGCGTTGGTCTTCTCGAGCAGGGCAAGTCGCTTCTTCAGTTCTTCAATCTCGACAAGGGTTGCGGTTACGGAGTAGATTTTTCCGATGAAATGGTCCGGCTTTCCCTCCGGAGTCGGCTCGTTCAGTAGTTTGTAGCCGTAGGCCATGATGGCGACCTGTCTGCCTGTGTCGTCTATGTAGAAGTGGGTCCGAACGTCGTATCCTCGTGCGGAGAGCAGGCGTGCTAGTGCATCGCCGAATATTGAGTTCTTGGCGGTACCTATGTGGATGGGTCTCGCGGGGTTTGCGCTAGTATGTTCTACAATAGTTTTCTCTGGAGCACCCGTTTTGATGAGTCCATACTCTGATCCGGTCCGTTGAACCGATTTGAGAGTGAGTTCCGTGAGTCTCGCAAGGTTTGCCCGGAAATTTACGTAGCCAGGTTCGGTGGCCTCAACTGAGGCGATAAGGTGGAGTCTTGGGATCTGCCTAGTTGTCTCTGCTAGCATCTTGGCTACTTCTATTGGCTTCTTCTTCTGAATTTTCGCTAGTTCGAAGCTCAGTGAACTTGCTAGGTGCCCAAAGCTCGGGTCGGGTGGATTTTCGAGAATGGGCACGATATCGTGGTCGGGAAGATTATGTTCCCAGGTTTTCTTGAGAGCCAAGTATCCCGCTTCTAGTGCGGTTTCACATTCGCGCCTGAAAGATCCGAAAGGATTGGCCTGACCCTGCTTCTCACGTCTGAGTGTCTGTGCCAAGTCCGGAGTCACACGATTGTCGCAGGATTCCACCCAAGCTTCTTATTAGGGCATTCTCGGTTCGTCGAATTTGCGGGGGAATACTCTCTCTATGCTGGTCGTTACGCCTTTCGAGGTACTGTCGATCTTTCTAATGTCGATTCTCGCTGGGCTAGTAGGGGCGGTCTTCGGGCTTGGAGGTGGGATCCTGATAATTCCGTTCTTGACGCTTGTCGAGGGGGTTCCACTGCCCTTTGCTGTTGGCGCGAGTATAGTCTCGGTTATCGCGACCTCGAGCGCTTCCGCGGCCACTTATGTTCAGGATCGGCTTACGAATCTAAGGCTGGGAATGTTTCTTGAGGTTGGAACCGTTCTGGGCGCTATTACGGGAGCACTTGTCGCCGCCTTTCTTGCTCCAGGGGTTCTGCTGGTTTTCTTCGGGATTCTGCTGATTTACGCTTCTGCGATAATGATAGCTGGGCGGCGGATAGATTCTCCCTCAGGGGTCGTTCCCGACAGAGTTGCTCGAAATCTTAGGCTAGGGAGTGAATATTTCGATCCTGCAACAGGTGTCACGAACCGGTATGAGGTTACAAATACTCTCAAGACGCTTGGTATCAGCGGCATCTCAGGAGTAGTATCCGGGCTCCTCGGAGTTGGTGGAGGAATCATCGGGGTTCCTACGATGAACTTGTTGTCCAAAGTGCCGGTAAAGGTGGCCTCTGCAACTAGCAACTTCATGATCGGCGTGACGGCGGCGGCAAGTTCCTCTGTCTACTTTGTCCGCGGGGACGTGCAGCCGCTTCTTGTTGCTCCCTTGATGATTGGGGTTGTGATCGGTGCGGCTGTCGGCACCCGGTTGCTTCGAAGAACCCCTCCACTTAGAATCAAGCTATTGTTCGCTATTCTTTTGGTGGCAGTCTCGATTGCCATGATTCTGAAGGGATTCTTTCCGCAGATAGTGTTGTGATCGGGTTTGGATCTTAACCGGATTGTGGCCCAGTCGTTGCGGGTTGGGGTTCTTGTCAGCGCCGTCTTGAGTCTTCTCGGTCTTTCTCTGTGGGCCGTTGGCGGTTTTGGTAGCGCGAGTATTCCAGGTGTGTTGAGTGTCGGAGTCATCCTTAGACTCGCGTTTAGCGGAGACCTGACTGGAATAGTGTATCTCGGGGTGATAGTATTGATTGCAACGCCAATTTTCCGGGTCGCGATCTCGTCGATATACTTCGCCGCTGAGAGGGATCGCGCGTACGCCGGGATCACGATTCTGGTCCTCGGAATGCTATTGTTCGCCTTGTATTCGGGAGCAGCGGGCTAAGCAAGACCGGCCCTCTTTCTAGTTGACACGCTTGGACTGAGACTCTCGACCGCTTCTGCGTCGCGAGATGGCGGAATTTTAGCCATGATCCAGATTTAAGATCAGGGCTGAAAATGGGCGATTCCAATTCCAGTATTCTCGGAGATGGCGGGTCTGACTATGGTCTCTATCTATGGTTGGAGGAGTTGCCGGTATTGGAGCCCTCGCCTTGCTCTATGACTCGTAAGACAGCAAAAGAAGGAATAAATTGGCGCGGCCGGGTCTGGCTAAGATGGGCAAACGGTTGTCGGTGGCGATTCAGGGGTTCCACCCTTCAAGCTTCTTGTCCGAAGAGACCGCAAGGCTCCGCGAACTCGCCCAAGACAAGAAAGTTATCTCAGCTGTATCCGGCGGCGTCGATAGCACCGTCGCGACTCTAGTAGCTAGAGAAGCTCTCGGCGACAAACTACTCCCAATAATGATAGATACAGGTTTTCTCCGAGCTGGCGAACCTGAACGGGTCAAAGAAAGGCTGGCTATCTCTCCAACCTCACTGAAGGTGCGTCTAGTCCATGCCAGCGGTCGATTCCTCGCCTCGATAAAAGGAAAGGGAACAGCGGAGGAAAAACGAGAGAAGTTCAGAGAGACCTTCTACCAAGTTCTCAAAGAAGAAGCCGAGAGGGAAGGTTGCCAGTACATCCTCCAGGGAACGATTGCTCCTGACTGGATTGAAACGCAGGGCGGGATCAAGACCCAGCATAATATTCTAGAACAGGTAGGGATAGACCCCGCGTCAACCTACGGCTTCAAGATTATCGAGCCTCTGGCCGACCTCTACAAGGACCAGGTTCGGACGCTCGGACGTCATCTCAACCTTCCAAGCGAACTGTCAGAGAGACAACCCTTCCCCGGACCAGGACTCCTTGTCCGGTGCATAGGCAACGTGACCAAGGAAAAGATCCGCGTTCTCAAAGAAGCGACAAAAATAGTCGAAACAAGCCTCGCTCCTTTCAACTACGAACAGTACTTCGCGGCGGTAATTGAGAGCAAGTTCGCTAAGGATCTCTCGCTCGAGACTGTCTCAGAAACTGCGAGTGAGGCCCTTGGACTTCCAAAGTCCGAGGTCCACGCGGACGTCTTTGAAGACAGGGTGACGGGGGTGAAAGGGGACCAGAGATGCTATGGGCTGCTGGCCGGCGTCAAGCTCTCCGAAGAATCGCGCGAGACCTATGGCTGGCTCCAAGATAGGCTTCGCCACCTTCAGGCGGGAATAGTGGAAAAGTTCCCGGACATCACCAGAGTAGCAATGCTCGTAAAGGAACGAAGAGGCGGAAGACCCTTATCCATTCTCGTCAGGGCGGTTTCAACCAGAGACTTCATGACGGCCGCCGCTTCCCCCGTGCCATGGAAGATCCTCAAAGACATAGGCCAACAGGTCTTGAAGGAACAAAGCGTGAGCCGTGTCTATTACGACATCACACCTAAACCACCTGGGACCATTGAGTTCGAATAAGACATGACGAAAATACCAGTCATATATGTCAAAGGTCAGTACAATCACCTGATCGTCCGAAACCTCAAGGAACTAGGGGTAGAATCCAAACTACTGCCGCCATCTGTCCCCCTCGAACAACTCGAATCAATCAAACCGGACGCGCTGGTAATGGGGGGAGGCCCGCAGAGCGTAAGATCTCCCAACCAACTGACTGGCGAGCTGGCGGATGCAGCCCGACTGATCAGACAAGTCGATCTGCCCATGCTCTGTATCTGCGTCACTCACCAGCTACTTGCGACGGCTTTTGGTGGGGTGACCGAAGCCGCCCGGAAACCAGAGTTTGGTCCGGTAGAAATTTCCGTTATTGAGGAAGGACGAATTCTTGAGGGATTGAAGCCAAGTTTCACCGCGTGGGAGTCTCACAACGATGAGGTGGTAAAGGCACCAGAAGGTTTTCACGTGCTTGCCAAGTCAAACAACTGTGCAATTGAAGCCATGCGACACGACAGTAGACCAATATTTGGAGTCCAATTCCACCCGGAGGTATCTCATACAGTGAAAGGCGTGGACTTGTTCAAGAACTTCCTACATATCGTCGAAGAACATAAGCAAACTTAGCTCTTTGCTCGCTGACAATCATTCTAAGGGACAAGCGAGCCCACAATTTCACTGGGTTTTGAGATGAGAGTCTTCTATGGATTCTCCCGGTAAACGGCTACACAGTAGTTAGTGGCCAGGTAGGTCGTTTCTGATGGTCAGAGGTTTCCTGCGGAGAAGAGACTGTCTCAGCCCACTCTACGACAAAGTCAACCAGTTGATGGCGGAGCTCCTCGCCTTTAGACTGAGACCGTCTAAGGGTCCTGATATTATCGGCGAGTTGAATCGAACCCAACACATCCTTCGTCCATTTCTCAAAATCCCTCCGTCCAATATGGTACTCCAGAGATTCTAATGGCACGATTTTGAGCGCTTCCAGGAACTCTCCAATTGAGGAGGCGAGTATTCCCGAATATAGTCCAAGACCAGTGTCAAAGTAGAATGACTTGTCCCTTGGAACCGCCATGATCCCATCTACGGTAGCGTCCGCTTCAACCCTGGTATTAGGCCACAATCGACTCCCGGGCAGAATCTTTGCTCGGTCTCCGAGCGTGCAACCCTGCCCGATTATGGCACTATCAATGGTTACGTTGTCGCCCACGATCGCTCGCTCACCGATTATCGTTGATTTCACTGAGCAATTACTTCCGATTTCCGTATGACGAAACGTAACCGTTTGGTCCAAGAATGTCCCTGAGCGTATCTGGGAATCTTCTTCCAAGACCGTTCCAGGCTGGATCTTAACATCATCTTCAATCTTGGCATCATTGTCGAACCATGACGGACCAGAAATCTGAACACGTTGACCCATCCTGATGTTTCCCCTCACGAAAACCCGCGGTTTAGAATTGCCGAGTGCCCTTGCGTCGGTAGGAGCATCATGATCTAGCTTGCCTAGGACCCAGCCAGCTCCTCTCAAATAGCCCTTGAGTTCTCCCACGTCCACCCAAAATGACTTGGAAGCGAACCCGAAGAGATGTTCACCTACTCGCATTAGGTAGGGGAACAGGTCGCGAGCAAAGTCCCACTTTTCATCCTCTATGTAATCGACGACATCGGGTTCGAGAATGTAGAAGCCAGTGCTCGCAAGGTTACTAAGCGCTGTGCCTGGTGCCGGTTTTTCTAGAAACTTGACAATTTCCTCCCTGTTCCCCAGAACCGCGATTCCATAAAGGGACGGGTCTTCTACTTCAGTAAGAGCGATGGAGACTTCTCCTCCCCTGTCCAAATGAAAGTGAACCATTTCGGTCAGGGAGATTTCGCTGATTGTATCAGATTGGACGACCAGAAATGTTTCGTCCAGAAGATGAGCGGCCAGTTTCAGGCTTCCAGCGGTTCCGAATGCAACTCCTTCCGGTTCGACAACGTATGTGATTCTGACCCCGAACTGGGAGCCGTCGCCTAGATAGCCCATCAGTTGATCTTTGAGATAGCCAACGATGATGATAATGTCGTGGAATCCGTTGGAGGATAGATGGGAGAGTACGTAGTGGATTATTGGGTTGGGAGCGAGTGGAAGCATTGGCTTAGGCCGGGTAAAGGTGAGAGGTCGTAGACGGGTTCCTTCGCCCCCGGCTAGAACAACAGCCTTCAAGGTTCACGCGAGTTCTAGGTCAATGATACCCGCATCCGGCCCCCACAAGAGACTGAAAGCCAGTAACGTATAAAGTGCCTAGAAGGTGAAAAGTGGGAAGCTCTGACCGCAAATCTCTTCCGCTCCTAGTGCCAGCCTTGATATTGCAATTCCGACAAATTGTCATCCTGGGTCATTTGGAGAGTAGCCACTATGACAACACAATCTCAACCAAAGAGAAGAGAGCGCTAAGCCTGGGAGATAAGTGAAACGCGTCCTTGGGGATCGAAATCTAGTAGCGGTGACGCCGACCAAAGACCCATCATTATTGGTATTGCAGGAGGAGTGCTAAAGAATGCTGATTGCCGCTGTACCCTCGCTAGCAATGGTTGCGATACCTAACCCCTTTAAGTTTCGCAGACTGGACCCTCTTGAAGA
>VBBE01000088.1 GCA_005884605.1 Candidatus Bathyarchaeota archaeon | reverse complement strand
CGGTCGGGCGATGTGATCGCAAAACTCGTTTGGGTGGTTCCTGAAGCTCGATGTAGCGATCTTGACAAGATCGTCTTTTCGTGGGTTCGAATGTGGGAAGTGGGGTTCGGTGGCAGATCGCTGGCCAACGGAGATATTTGTTACACCAGCTAAGAAAATTCAATCCTTGCTCGGGCCGGTTGGGTCGGTGAACTCTACCGCCAAAAGAGCAAGCGATGCGGACCCATATTTCAAAACGTCCTCGTCAACTTTGAACCTTGAACTATGATTTGGATAGATGCATCCCTTCGCAGTATTCCTTGTACCGAGGAAGTAGAATGTGCCGGGGGCCTCGTGTAGGAATCTGGAAAAGTCCTCGCCTCCCAGCATTGGCTCTATCACCTTGACCTTTGTCCCGCCACGAATCTCTCTCACGATCTTCATCGCCTGTTCTGTCACCTTGTCATCGTTGACTGTGACTGGGTACGCGTCCTTTTCGAACTCGACGATCGCTTTGGCACCGAACGCCTTGCAGACGCCTTTGACGACTTCTTCCACTTTCGCCTTCGCTCTCTTCCTAGTGACCTCGTCGAGAGTCCGTATCGTGCCCTGCAGCACGGCTTCGTCAGGTATGATGTTCTCCTTGGTCCCTGAGTGTACCGCCCCGACCGAGATTACGATAGGTTGCATGGGATCTATCATTCGCCCGGACACACCTTGAAGAGCGATAATCACCTGAGCGGCCACGTAGACTGGATCTATCGTTTCATGAGGCGAGGCTCCGTGGCCTCCTCTCCCGATTATTCTGATCCCGAAAGTGTCCGGTGATGCAGCGAAGGGGCCGGCTCTGAAGCCGAGGATGCCGGAATTATGATCTCCGGCGATGTGGAGTCCAAATACATAGTCGACCTTGGGATCTTTCATGACTCCGTCTTCGATCATTGGTTTTGCTCCACCTCTTCCGCCATGCTCTTCGGCAGGTTGGAAGAGAAATTTCACAGTGCCCTGGAGCTCGTTCTTATGGTTGGCTAGAAGCCGGGCCGCTCCGAGGAGCATGGCCACGTGCGTATCATGCCCACACGCATGCATTACTCCCTTGACTTTGGACTTAAACTCGACATCAGCCATCTCATCCAAGGGAAGAGCATCCATGTCCGCCCTGAGACCGACCACTTTCCCCGGTCTTGGACCCTTGAGAACCCCTAGAACTCCCGTTCCGCCAACTCCTCGCTTGACTTGTATTCCGAGAGCTTCGAGTCTCTCCGCGACCAGCTTGGACGTGACTTCTTCGCGGTAGGCCAATTCGGGCTTCTGATGAATCTCTCGTCGGATCTTGATAATCTCGGGTTCGATCTCCGCCGCTTCTTTTAGTAAGTCCAACCGATCACGGCCGTACCAGCTTTCCGGTTTTGTATTTCTATTTAATCTGTTTAGCACTTCTGAATGTCGTTCCCCCACAACACCCTAATGGAGGCAATCCCATGGATAATCTAGGGGGCGAATAATCAAGATGGGGTTGTACTCTGAAGAGGGTTCGCTCAGGCCAACCCCTCCATTTGATTTTGCGAAGTCGCTAGACTTTCTGGGAATGTTTCCTCCGATGCGAGAAGACCAGACTGTAAGCGAGCTATCAATGACCAAAGCGGTTCGAGTCGGCGGCCGAGCCATCGTGTTCCAGCTAAAACCGACTGGAACAATCAAGATGCCCGGACTCAAGTATACGCTCTTTGCTGATCATCCCTTCTCTCGCGGATTGACAGAGGTTGTGATAGACCGGATCTCCTTCTTCCTAAGCCTCTCTGACGATCTAGATCAGTTCTACCGCATAGCAATCAACGATTCCAACTTCGCACCAGTCCTTCAGAAGCTCTACGGGCTACACCAAGTGAAGTTTCTCACTCCGTTCGAGTGTGCCTGCTGGGCCGTGCTGTCGCAGCGAAACCAGCTAAGCGCGGCACGACGAGCGAAGCAAGCTTTGCTGGAACGCTTCGGGACAAGTCTCGGAGTGAAGGGCCATGTCTATCGTGCTTTTCCGGAGCCGGGCCAGCTTGCCGATGCATCGAAGGAAGAGTTGAAGTCGCTGATCAAGCATGAGCGTCGAGAAGAGTATCTGGGAAATGTGATCAGAGCGTTCAATGAGGTTGATGAGAGATTTCTCAGAACTACCGAGTATGACAAAGTGGAGGAATGGCTGAAGAATATCAAAGGGATCGGCGAATGGTCCGCGAGACTAATCCTCATGAGAGGTCTTGGGAGAATGGAGAAGGTTGCTGTAGAGAAACGTCTAATCGCTGCTGCAGTTAGAGTCTACGGAAAACCGATGACAGAACAGAGGCTTCACGTTATCGTCGAGAAGTACGGCCGCTGGAAAGGCTATTGGGCCTACTACCTAAGAACCGCGGGAGCTTAGAATAGACAGTGTGTGTACAAGCAAGTTTATGGAGTGTTTGAAATCGTAACACTCGTCAGGAAAGGCAGAGGAGGGCTTGGTTGACAGCATACGCCACTGGGTGGTGCAGGGTAAACTGGAACGCCCCCTATCATTTTGACCACGTCCATGCCGCTAATTACATGGCCGAACACGGTGTACTTCCCGTCAAGATTAGCGCTACTGTCAACAAGATTGATGAAAAATTGGGTGCTACCGCTGTTCGCGGCTCCGGTGTTCGCCATCGCCATATACCCAGCGTAGTTGTGGAGTGAACTCACTATTTCGTCAGGTATTGTTGTCCCCTGGTATTGTCCCCAAGTACTGTTGTTGCCTCCACCATTTTTTGTATTTTCATCTCCGGTCTGGATTACGAATCCCGGCTGGATTCTGTGCCAGACAAGATTGTTGTAAAAGCCGGATTTCGCGAGGTTCACAAAGTTGTTCACGGTAATTGGAGTTTGGCTGCGATAAAGCTCAACCTCGAAAGTACCCTTCGAAGTATTGAGCGTAGCGTAAATGATGTCCGGAGGTAGCGACGAGACGTATGCGTACACTCCGACCCCTACAATCACGATGAGGACAATCGCTAGGATAAGATAGAGTAAGCCGCGACTTTTCCTTTTACGTGTCTTCTCTAGGACCTTGCGTTTCTGAGCAGAAGGCAAAGGGGACTCGCAGAACTCGTAGTTAATCTACCTGTTGAAATATGATTCGCTTCCAGTCCCTCAGAGGACCTTCCTCACAGCGTGATAGGCTGATATTCGGTTGAGCAGGGCGAGCCGATAGTCGCCCAGAGTCTCTTGCTGTAAAGATCCATTACTACAGAGACTACTGTCTCGTACCTCTGATACTCGGGCAGCTTCAAGTTGTTATGTCGACAAATGGATTCCGGTTCTCCGTAATGATCTCTCAACATACTCTGAGCTTCGGCTAGATCTAGCTTATGTCCTGTTCGAACCGTTTCAGTGAGAAGCTTCTGGATTCTGCGATATCGTTGAATTGTCGATAGGCGCTCCTCATCCACGACCTGTTTGACCCCGAGAATTTTCGGATTAGAAAAATGGTTCGTGTGTCCTACTGCGCCACGGTCCGGGCCGATCTCGCAGACTGCGTCGGGCGCTGATTCGATATCAACAACTTTCCCGGAGCCTTTCGCTTTCTGTTGTCCCAAGATGAAGTTCGCAGAGCAGTTTCTCTGACCCTGGGCGATTACTTTGACTGCGCGTGCGAGAGTCTTCGATCTTAGGATTTCCCAGCAGCGGACGTGGAAGGGTTTCTTGAGCCGTGCCCAGTCGTCCCTGCTGGACACGATTCCGTTGATCAAGAGTCCAAGTCCATCGGAGTTAAGACCGATCTTGCCGCCTACAACGCCTGCTTCCGTGAAAGACAGAACATCAGGGCCGTTTTCGTTTCTCTCCTTGAGGAAGAGTCCCTTGACTTGGGGTATCCAGTCCCAGTTCTGCGCCATGATCAAATGCCCATTCTCGACCGTTGTCGGAAGTGTTGCGAAGGCCGTGCAACCGAAGGTCTTGGGCAATGGCTTCAGCCCGATCTTTGAAAACTGACTGTACATCAACTCGTACCTAACGTTCAACGCGGTGATATCGAGAATATCCTGGGCCGAGCCATCGGCAACACCCTTCATCGTCTCGGCATATTCAGGACTAACCCTGTTGATCACTTCGAGAAACTTTGCCGCACGACTAATTGCCAGATCGTGTGAGAGCTCAGTTTCACTCTTGAACCGCCGGAAATAGACCTCCAAGTTATTCTCGATCTCGGGTCGAGCCCGTTTTCCGTGTTTACGTCCTTTCTGGTACGTCGAGCCTTTCAGAGATAATATCGGAAGCCTTGTTTTCATTCTGGGTCTAGGCCAGGTTCTTCTCCAGGGTTATCCAGTCTACTTCTCGTTTGAAGCCGAGCTTGATGTTGATTCCGAGCATGGGTGCGTTGGTCGAGTCGTTCCAGGTCTTGAGCTTCTCGTACTTGTTGTCTCTTGCGAACTCAATGACTTTGAGCTTCAACGCGACCGCTATTCCTCGTCCCCGGTATTCTCGAATTACTCCTGTCAGTCCCTGATAGAGCCCTTTGGGATCCTTCTGAGCTTTCCACACCGTGCTCATCCCTACGTACTTGTCGCCATCTTTGGCTATCATGTAGCCGTGGGGAACTAGGTTAGGACTTTTCATTTCGAAAGCTGACCATTGCTCAAAAGAGACCGGTGTGAACTGTTCGGGTCGAGGAATATCTTCTGAGACGGCTTGGACTAGAGCGTGGAGTTCGTGATAACATTCGGGATTGCTCCTCATCTCCTCGGCTAATGTGACGAATTGGATTCGATGCTTGGACGCCTTCTCCACATATTTTCGAAAATCGGATAAGTTGACAGTGGCCGGGTTGAGACGTGATTCCCATGCTCTCATCTTCTCATGGAACCCTCGGTTCATGGCGAACTTGATCGGGAGTGGCATGTCCTCTCTTACACCAGTCCAAGATGTGACTGTACCAAGATTCTCGAAGTCCTGGTTCAACTCTTCCGGTGTCCGGTCGTAATCAGGAAAGATGGAGCCGAAGACGTGGGCCAACCTCCCGTAGTCATCAGCCTTGAACTCGCTGATTTCCATTGGGAGTGTCCACTGTCTCGACATATTTCACAAGACGGAAGAGCGAGCGATTAAACCTTTGTAGGGACCTGCGTGCACACTACTATTTTAGCAGTAAATTCGCACCTGAGAGCTTGGACGAGGAGAGTTCGAAGAAGTAGGACCCACAAGAATGAATATTGAGTACGCAACGCTCTCTAAACAAATCCTTGACGGTTGTCTTAGCACTAAGCCCGGTCAGCGGGTGTGGATCCATAGCTGGGACCACACGCTTGAACTAGCGTCAGATCTCGCCCTCGAGTCCAGGAAACGGCGTCTCGAGGTGCTTCTGACGGTTCAACTGGAAGACCTCTGGTTGCGCTCTATGAGCGAAGCTTCACCGGAGCTCCTTGACAAGTTGCCGGCTCATGTTGCCGCTGCCTTGGAAGAGACTCAAATCTACATCTATACTTTGGGACCGAGAAAACCAGTCCCATGGGATAAGATTCCTGTTGATAGACGCGGATCGGTTAGTGTATGGCTTGACGCAAGGTACGACCGGAGCAAGTTCGCTGAGCAGTGGGCGAAAGTAGCCAAGAGGAGCAAGGTGAGGATGGTGGGGATCGAAGCCACTCTGGCGACCCCGGAACGCGCAGAGTCTATGGGTCTGGATTTAGAGGAGTGGAGACGAGTAATGTTTGAAGGTTGTACCGCCGACCCGAGAGAGATGGCTTCCCATGGGCGTGCATTGGAACCTTTGATGGGCGGAGAAGGACAGGCACATCTAACAACACCGTTTGGAACTGACTTCAGATTCAGACTCGACAAACGCCCACCCGATTTTTCGTACGGCCTATCAACAGAGGAGAAGGCCGAGAGAGGAGAGGTGGTCTTCTTGCCAACCGGTGGAATCGAGGTTTCGGCCGCAGAAGATAGCGCCGAAGGAAGAATAGTCTACGACCC
This sequence comes from Candidatus Bathyarchaeota archaeon, assembly GCA_005884605.1. Next base: position 9,586 of record VBBE01000088.1, on the reverse strand, counting down.
AGTAATCCGCACTGGAAAAGGGCAAGTTGAGGACCTGACCTTTCAAGTAGCGCAGGGCCGAATCAAACAGTTTTCTGCAAGATCTGGAAAGGAGACCTTTGAACGTTATCTTAGAGAAGGAACGGGCGACGAGAATCGCTTCGCCTATTTCGGATTCGGACTGAACCCCAAGATTCGCCACGGGTTCACCCAAGATGATAAAGTCCTTGGAAGCACCATCGTGGGATTCGGCCATAGCGGCGCAAAAGGGGGGAAGAATGTCGCGAGCGGCACATGGTGGGCCTCTATGACCAAAGCGACAGTAACAATTAGCGGTCAGAAGGTCATGGAGGATGGAAGACTACTGGTCGAATCCTAGGACGAGTATCCTTTGACCGAGTCTCTCCAAGACTGGATTCTCCAGCTCCCTAACGTCACAAAGGCTTCACACAGGCTGGGCGGCACAGAATATCAAGTACACGGTCTAGAATTCATGCATACTCATGGGACTTCGCAACTTGACATCAGACTTTCCAAAGAAGACCAAGAGCGAATGCTGAAGGAGGGTAAGGCTGAACCGCATCGCTTCGTACATCATCAAGCCGGTTGGGTCATTTTCAGAATCGGTTCGGAAAAGGATATTGATAACGCAAAAGAACTGATTCGCCTAGCTTATGATTATGCAGAAAAGATGATGGCGCCTCACATATCGAGGCGGGCCCAAAAGAGCAGCTGAACTCGTACTCTAGACCTCTTTCCGCTGGACTAGAGGGAGAACTTTCTCACCGAGCAGTTTGATGGCGGAAACAGGATTCCCTTCAACTGCAAGAGCCATCTCGTTTAGTCCCTGCTTCTCAAACTCGTGGAGCCTTTCGACAAACTTGTCGAGGTGTTGCTGGGAGCCTGTGATGGTGAGATGATCAATTAGCGTTTCAGTAACATTCTTTGGTGGCACGTAGGGGTCTCTCCCTTCGAAGATTGCTCGTATCATGTCCGGTTGCCTTCTCCCTAGATCTAGGGCCTGGGCAGAGGTTAAGCCAATAGAAGCGGCTACATCTCTAATGTAGTATAGGCGGAAACCGAGGGTGCGACGGGCAAAGCGCAACGCCTCCTCTTCCGTATCCTGCACGTTCCAGACGAACCAATTGTTGATCCCAAACTTCCTGGGATCGCGCCTTGCACGCACTAGCCCGCGTAGGACATGGTCTACGAGACCCTTGACATACGACAACGGCATGTCGGTGACCATGACTCCCTCGGCTTTCTCTGCCGCCATCTCAAGCATCTTCGGCCTATTTGCACCCACATAGATTGGTGGAACGGATACATTTTGCCACGGAGAGAATAAACTTCTAGTTTGAAAGATGCGTCCCCGATAGTTTATCTCGCCACCTCGTCCCAACAGATGGATCACGTCAACAGTTTCAGCAACGGCCTGGACCCGATTCTTGAGAGGGAGATTCAATGTGGCCGCTAGATCGCCTCCACCTCCGAGCACTATGCTTGCTCTGCCATCAGCCATCTCGTTTAGGGTGAGAAGAGAGAGCCCGATTCTTACCGGATGCATCTCGAAAGGACTGATGGCAACTGGTCCGAGCTGAATGCGCTTTGTCCTAGCGGCCGCTGAGGCAAGTCTGAGAAAGTGGTCCTTAGTTCTTGAGCCTCCGGAGAGCCAGAGGTGCGCGAATCCCTGTTGCTCCGCGAGGTGGGCTAACTCTCCAATCTCGCTAGCAGATCGTTGCCCATTCAAGACTACTCCAAACTTCACTCTTACTCACTCAACAAGCCTGATGAAGTTCCAAGCTTAATTGCTAATTATCTAGCTCCTGCTCAAAAACCGAGTAATTGACTCGGGATTGTGACCGGGAGTTGCTCAATCTCCAAAGCTGGAATATCTCACACTAGTCCCGTGTATTCCGCTCCAGCTATTCGTAAGCGTCCTGTTTTCTTGCGACATTCCGAGGTTGTCCGCCAACACTACGTGCCGGTCCGGGGAGCCGTTCGGATATCCACTGCAAGCTAGCCATCAACATAATCCTTCCTCGGAGCACAATAACAGTGTAGATTCATGCATCTTTGGGATGATGCAGGTTACTGCCGATTGCTATACTGTTAAATAGATAAGACCCAAGCCTCGCACGTCTTCGTTATGTCATTACCGAGAATATTCCTCGCTCTGAGTGTTTTGGCATTGATTGTCTCGCTGAACGTTTCATTTGGGGGCCTGTTCGCTCAAGCAGCCAATTCCGGCCGCTCGACCCTCGCGGGGAGCGCCCCTACATGGGCGAACAGCAAGAACTACCAGAGTGCTGCTAACCCGACCATTGACGTTGGTTTCCGCGTCTACCTTGGTTGGAATAACCCGTCAGCAGTCGAGGCTCTCGCGCACGCCGTTTCCGATCCCAAGAGCCCGTCTTATGGGCAATATCTGACACCCCAACAGTTCCGCCAGCAATTCGCTCCGTCACAATCACAGGTCGGTGCGGTCCAGTCCTGGCTCAAGAGCCAAGGCTTCTCCGTTGAGTATACCCCGTTGAACAATCATTATGTCTCAGCAGAGGGAACTGTCGCACAGGCGCAAGCCGCTTTCGGCACCAGCTTCGGAGTCTACAGCGTTGGTGGCCTAAGCCTCAGGTCCCCGTCCGCTGATGTCACCATTCCCAACTCCCTAGCAAACATCGTCACAGGTGTCCTGGGCCTCGACGATAGTGTACAATTTGTTCACACGGACAGCACTGTCGGAGACGCCCCTCCGCCAGCTGCCTTTGTTAGCGCTCATCCATGCTCATCGTACTGGGGACAGATGCAAGCTGTAGGTTTCACGAACCCGTATGGAGCGGGAACTCTTCCCTTTGCCCCGTGCGGATATACTCCCCAACAGATCAAGGGCGCATATGGTATCTCCGGGTACGATGGTTCAGGTCAGACGGTTGCGATTATCGATGCCTACGCGGCACCTACGATCGTCCAGGATACTAATCAGTGGTCGATCAATCGCGGTCTTCCGACACTGACAGCAAACCAGCTCGTCCAGGTTGTCGCACCTGGGACCTACAACCACCCTGAGAAGGGTCTCTTTCAGGATCCGCAGGGATGGTATGGCGAGGAGACGCTTGACGTGGAAGCTGTTCACGGCATGGCGCCCGCTGCGACTATTGTTTTCGTGGGCGCGCCTAACAATTTCCAGGACCTTGACGCGGCGCTAAACCATGTTGTCGACCGGCATCTCGCGTCGATTGTCACCAACTCGTACGGTTTCAATACCGAGATACTGCCTGCCGGCTACATCAAGCCGCAAGAGGATACGATTCTGCAAGGAGTGGTCGAGGGCATCGGAATCTACTTCTCCTCGGGCGACAACAGCGACGAGTCTCTCGTACAGGGCTATATTACCACTGACTGGCCAGCCTCCAGCCCATTTGTGACAGCTGTCGGAGGGACCAGCCTCGCAGTCGGCGCGTCAAACAATTATCTCTTTGAGACGGCTTGGGGAACAACCACGTCCTCATGGACTGGAACAACATGGTCGCCCGCTCCACCCGGCTCATGGTTGTACGGTTCGGGAGGCGGAGTAAGCCGCATTTTCGCGGAACCATCCTACCAACTAGGAGTAGTGCCCAACTCGGTCTTCCAAGCTCAGGGACGAACGGGTCGAGCGGTACCGGACATATCAGCTGTCGGCGATCCCAACACAGGATACTTGATCGGCGAGACACAGACCTTCCCAAATGGCGCAGTGGCGTACTCTGAATACCGCATCGGAGGAACCAGCTTATCATCCCCACTAGTCGCCGGATTCATGGCACTGGCCGACCAGGCCGCTGGTCACACTCATGGGTTTGCCAATCCGCTCTTTTACAGGCTCGCAGGCTCAGCCGCCTTCACAGACATCGTCAGTCCATCCTCAACCGTCGCAGTGGTACGGGCGAACTACGTCAACAACATTGACGCGAGCGCGGGAGTAGTCTATCGTCTCCGAACAATGAACCAGACCCTAAGCCTCACCACTACACCCGGGTACGATGACGTGACAGGCTTAGGAACGCCAACCAGCTCGTTTCTGAGCGCCCTGAAGTAATACGAGTCTCCAGCTCTCGCCGATACCTTCGTCCAAGTGCGTTCTTTTACCCGATGAGCGGATGACGAGAGCTAGGGCTTTTTCAGTGTCACTAGAAAATGGGCACGGTTTCCACTTTCTTCAACAGGAATCAATCTTTCTTTGAATGACACGATCTTCGTTCCCTTGAGGCATGATTCAAGTTCCGGGCGCGAGAAGAAGTGGTGGATTATTCCCCGCTCGTCGCCGTCTGTGAAGACGTAGGTGTTAGGCTCCAACTTCTTGCCGTTCCCCTTTCTGAAATCTGCCGTTGAGAGAGCCACGATGAACGCTGATGCCCCCTCTCTCATCACTCTTCGAATCTCACCAGCCGACCGCTTGATCTCAACGATTCTCCCATGATGCAGGACATTGGTACAAACGATACCATCAAAGTAGCCGTCTATGAACGGGAGATCCCACATTTCATGCTTGACAAGAGCAACGTTATCGACCGAACCTGTTTTCAGACGACCGTCAAGGGTTTTGAGGGCCGTTTCCGAAATGTCAAGAGCAACCACTTGGAACCCTTGTTTGCACAGAAGTATGGAATGGCGACCTGCTCCGCAGCCTAGGTCGAGGATCGTCTTCGCGCCCTCGCGTTTCAAGTCCTCGGCGAACTCCACAACTTCCGTAAGGGGCGGGGATGTCTCTTCCCATCTCCCTTCTCTCCAAGCTAGCTCCCACGGATGCGTTTTGCTCAAAGTCATCACTTGGTGAGGGAACGATCTGACGGGTAACTAATTGTTAGGGCTCGGAGTCGAGCCTCCCTTATTGCTGAGGGCTCGCTGAATTGGGGGGTTCCTGGTGAGAGTGGCTTTGCGGGTGAAGGAACTTCTCCTTTTGTAATCCGTGAATATGCTTTGTAGTAAGCAGTAGCGAATATGGCGGCGGGAATCAGGCCTATCAATCGTAGAACTTGCAGCTGGGCCTGAAGATCCCTAAGTGGGGATAGGTCGAATGTTCCGGTCGAAAAGGACTGATCGACAGCTCCTGCAACTTGCGGGCTGACAATGGAAGCGACTAGAACTGCGACTGCCAGCTGGGTTGCGAAGGCGATGTAGAGCAAGACGCGCCCGGCCGAGTCTTGCAAAGCGTACGTGAAGATAACGTAGGCTATTCCCATGACTGCCTCGCTAATGAGGATGCTGACGATGAGGTCGTTGAAGGCGGAAGTCAATTCCTGTTCAACAGCGGCCTGGCTACCACCACTTAGCGCAGCGGAAGCAAAAGAAAAGCCGAACAAGAACCCGGCAACGAAAGCGATTACGAATCCTATACAATAGATTATCACAGAAAATATGACATAGTTGGAATGGCTGCTGCCGAAGGGGTCTCGCCCAATAATGACTATTATGACCCCGATTATAGCTAGTATCAATCCGATGTACGTGACGTAGGGTATGGGCCCGAGAAGTATTCCCGCGATCACAAGCAGGAGCCCGGTTTTGGTCCTGTCGATGCCTGTCTTCCTTGCGGTCTCCACGGGATTCCAGTATCCTGGGGGCGACCCATACCACTGTGCTGGTGGGATACTCGGGGGCTGCTGAGGAACTTGGTAGGATGGGGGCGAGACGGTCAGTTGTGTTGCACAGTTCGCGCAGAATCTGGCGTTAGGAAGATTTGCGTATCCACACTTAGGACAGGTGTTGGATGTGGACATAATCTTCTTCGAGCTCTAGGCTCGAACGAACGCAGACATAACCGTTTTGGATTTAATTTAGATTAAAGCAACTATCTAGGAGCCAGGTCGAGGCTAGTGACCGGGAACAGAACATTTGAAATGCCCACTGAATGGAATGGAAAAGTGCCGACCCGGACATTCATAGATGAGGCATTGAGGATTCTCAGAGCCGCCTCATATGCGAAGGTCGCCTTGAAAATGCTGGGCGGCCTCGCAATCAAGATTCACAGCCTTAACGAGGATGAATTCGCACGCCGACTGGGCCGGTCCGCGGAGCGGGGTCAAGAGTACAGCGACATCGACTTCGCCACGTACTACAAGTCTCGCGAGGGAGTGAGAAAGATCATGGAATCGTTGGGCTATTCGAAGCGTCCGTCTACGATGTCTACTTCGGCGAGCCAGAGGCAGATCTACTTTCACCCCAAAGGATGGTTCTACATTGATGTATTCTGGGACAAACTGAAAGCTGCAAACCATCCTATCACCTTCCGCGATAGATTGGAAGTTGACCCCATATCGATCCCACTCTCCGAACTCCTACTGGAGAAGCTGCAGATAGTCTCCTTCAGCAGGAAGGACATGATCGATACGTTACTTTTGCTCAAGGCCCATACTATAGCAGGGAAAGAAGAGCTGGAAACCATTAGTACAGACAGAGTTGCTCACGTATTGTCCCGAGACTGGGGCTTCTGGTACACAGTAACCACCAACCTCCAAGGAATTGGAGAACGCGTGAAAGAGATGAGTGTCCTATCTTCTCAAGAATCATCTGACCTATCTTCAAAGGTTGAGAAGCTTCTCTATGCCGCCAATTCTATCACCAAGTCGCTGAGGTGGAAGCTGAGAGCCATTATCGGCTCAAGAAAAAAATGGTACAATCCTGTGGAGACAGAGAAAACCGTGGGAGAGTTTGGAATATGGCGTCTGCGCGAGCAAGCACATACAAGCGGCTAGATGAAAGACCAGGCCCCTTGCTACCTCAGCAACTAGGCTTGATCTATCAGAGTCTGATAATTTCTCCATGAATCTCTTTGTCAATTGTTAGAATGCCGTAGGTTTTCTGCCTGGCAGGGAATGTTCCTGTGGCACTGCCGGGGTTGAACCAGAGAACGCCGTCCCGGAAATCGTTCTTCGTTTGATGGCTGTGTCCATGAATAATCGCTTGGACCCCTCGGAACTTGGGCCTCAATCTATGCTCTAGGGTAAGCGGAGAGCCTCCCTCAGCAGGATGGTTCACACCTATCATGAAATCCTCTGCCTGTATGGTGTCGATCGCTGGCAATTCTTTTCTGACCTCAGGTCCGTCAATGTTCCCGTAGACTCCTCTGAATGGGCCTATCCTATGTAGAGCGTCCACCAGCCGTTTGCTCGTGAAATCCCCCGCGTGAATGATCATGTCTGCGCCCGATAGCTCGTCTAGGACCCGCCTAGGCAAGTTGTCGATAGAGTCTGCATGGGTATCAGAAATGATGACTATCTTCACAACTACTCCTCAGAGTCTCCCACTCGTCTGCCTTCAGCATTTCAAGTCTTATCTGTCAGAAAGATACATCATACTGCTCGCGAAGCTGTTCGAAAATGACCGGAGTCGAGTATGAGAACCGAAGCTTCTGGGAGAAAAAATGGACTACGGAAGAGAACATCGAGCGGAGGACTCAACAAGAGGAATCCCGGACAGTGGGAGTTGACGGAGAAGATTACTTTGACAGGAAAGTCCTGAAAGAAGCACGAGGAAAGGAGGTCTTGGACATTGGCTGCGGACGGGGAGAGTTCACATTATCCGTGGCGGCCGTTGCGAAAAAGGTAGTAGGGGTCGACTTCTCTAAGACCGCGATAAGTCAGGCGATCGTGAATACTTCACTCCAGGGAGTGACCAATGTGGAACTTAAGCTCGCTGATGCCAGCAGTATCCCCCACCCAGGCGAGAGTTTTGGCCTGGCCTACGGCAGAAGGGGCCCCGCTACCTATAGCCTAAAGGCGGCTAGAGAAGCTCATAGGGTCCTGAAACGAGGCGGGCTACTTATCCAAGAAGAGATTGGGGAGAAAGACAAGCTTAACTGGAAACAAATCTTCGGAAGAGGCCAAAACTTCCCATTCAAAGAACCCGTGTCGATTGAAAAGAGGAAGCTGCTCGCTAGAGCCGGCTTTAGAAAAGCGACAATCAAAGAATTCGAAGCCTCTGAATTCTACAGGTCCATCAAAGACGTGATTATGAGGCTAGAAACCACTCCGATTATTCCAGACTTCTCCGAAACCAAGGACCGAAAGCACCTCCAAGATCTCGAAGAGAGATGCACTACTCGAAAGGGCATCAAGACCAACACTCACAGAGTGATTGTGGTCGCAACAAAATAGCGCCAGAATCAGCGGTCTGAATAATCTGAGCTCTAAGACATGACTTAATGTGAGCCCATTCCTTTGAAGGCTGTGTGGACTGCTTTGAGGAAGTAAACTCCTCCGAGGAACATTGCAGTCCTCCCTGTCCATGAGATAGGATCGCCAGGAGCTCTTCCGAAAAAGACAGCGGCTAGTCCTACTCCTGTCAGTCCGAGGGCGAGGAAATACCAGTAGAGAGTGCTTGACCTCGACCTGGAAGAGAAATATCGCTTGGCAAACATGATTGATGACACTGCGAATAGAGCTGCCGCGCTTCCGAGAACACCCATTCGTAAAGTCGTCTGACCAACACCCGGAACGAAGAAAAGCGGAGTTAGCCCTTCTAGTGCGGCTGCAGCGAACAGAGTCGTAAATGCAAGAACACCACCGTAAGCGAGGAGCAATATTGACCTTCGAATTCGAGGGTCCTTCTTCAGCGAAGGTCCTTTGGACCATGTCGCACTGGCCGTGTGGAATATCGACGCAACGAGCGCTCCAGTGTTCGAGATTGTTATCGCCACATTTGGTCCGCTGGGAAGATTGGTCAGCCAACCTGAGAGGAGAGAGGTTGAACCCCATGCCAATGCACCGCTTCCCATGAGGACCAAAAACGTCCAGCCATTCTGCATGTAGCTCTTGAAGGAAATGTAGCCTACCATGAATGATGTGAAGGCGAGGAAGACCGTGTACAAGATCGCATTCAGGAATGGAGGTTCAAACGCTAACCCCTTGCTAAACTGTGCGGGAGGCGGGAGGATGATGTTGAACGCAACCACCGAGACAATTACTAGCGGGAGAGGAATGGCGACGATTAGGCTGGGTTTCCACTGCGGGGGAACAGTTGCAGAGGTCTGTCCGACTTGCCCCATTGAGCTTGGTTCAGGAATGTTTCTGTTTGTTCTTGGCAAAGGCCATCGCCCAGTTATTCGCGGCGTCTTCGGTCATGGACCGCCTTGGACTTCCGGTTAGAAGACCCTCGTAATTTGAAAAGGGTGCAGAGACCTCGATACCGTGGGAGGTAATCTCGTACTGCCTCAATCGCTTATCATGGTCGCTACCCCGCATTTTCCAGACAACCAATGCCTTTCGAACTGTGGACTCTATCTCCACGGGTTTGAGGGAGACGATGCAATCCACGAGGAAACTGATGCCCCGGTCGGCCAATGCTTTCGATTGGTCAGATCGCTCGTCGTTCTCCCAAATGAGTAGAGAGCCAAGACCTTTGGCCTTCAATAACATGATCAATCGATAAAGTTCCCTCCTCAGGTCATCGTGGTTCATGAACATGGCTAAGTGGCTCAGGGTGTCAACCACAATCCTTTGTGCATTGATCTCTTTGATCGGTTCTGAGAGGATGTTCTCTCCACCGCTATCCTCCAAGAGAATGTTTGGAGAGGTGCAGATCAATCGGAACTTGTCCTCATCCTCTAGCTTGTGTATGTCCCATCCGA
>VBBE01000087.1 GCA_005884605.1 Candidatus Bathyarchaeota archaeon | reverse complement strand
CTTCTCTCCCGTGAATTTGACATGTCGATGTTCGACCTTGAAGAGGACAAGCTCCTAGCTGAGATAACGGGGAGAGGTGTCCGAAGGATATTGATTCAGCTACCCGACGGTCTGAAGAACGAAGGCACCCGACTTGCGGGGCTGGTTCGAGAGAAAACAGGAGCAGACGTATTCGTTTCCGCTGTGCCTGCCTGGGGGGCATGCGACCTCTCCTTGGATGCCGCGACCCGCCTGAAAGCTGATCTGCTGGTACATTATGGTCATAATGAATTCCTTCGCGACGCTTCCAACGGAGTCCCAGTGGTCTACATTCCTGCAAAAAGCAATCATGAGATTATTCCAGTCGTGGAACGAACTGTTTCCCTTCTACAAGGCAAGAGCATCGGCCTCGCCACGACAATTCAGCACCTGCATAAGCTTCCTGAAGCTACTAAGCTCTTGGAAACGAAAGGCTTCAACGTTCACTCGCCGGGACGAGGTCCTTGGGCTCACGAGACCGGACAAGTTCTCGGCTGCGACTACTTCGGACTTAGGAGGATTCAATCTCAGGTCGACTCATTCCTAATCATAGGTAGCTATTTCCACGGTCTTGGCGCTGCTCTCTCTGTCGAGAAACCGACGATTCTGGCAGATCCCTACGATGGAACAGTCAAGGCCCTGGACCAGGACAGAGACCGGATAGTCAGGCAACGATACGCTACGGTCGACAAGGCGAGGAGAGCTAGTACTTTCGGAATAATTGTATCAACGAAGCCGGGACAGAGCAACCCACAGATTGCTCTTTCGATTCTCAAGCAGGTCGAGGAAGCAGGCAAGAAAGCTGTGATCCTCTACGCGGATGAGGTCGTCCCACAGAAACTACTCGACTTCACCGATATCGACGTCTTCGTTGATACTGCGTGTCCCCGCCTTGCCCTAGACGATCCTGAAAGATTTTCAAAGCCTATCATCACGAGAGACGAGATCATGGTTGCTGTCGGGGCTTGGACTTGGGAACAGCTCCTCGAGCGGGGCCTGGTCCGCCTATAATTGGTAGAACGAACAGTCTCTAAACGCCAACTGGAAATCCAGCTCGGAAAACTGAAGATCCTTCAGAGCCCACAACTACGACTAGAACAATATCCCGTTTCCGCCAAGGTAGCAGCTGAACTGCTCCATATGGCCGGCTTCGAACATCATGACTTGCAGGGTAAAACAATCGATCTCGGAACAGGGACCGGGCGTCTAGCCATCGGCGCCGCTACGATGGGGTCCAAGCAAGTCACGGGCGTAGACATCGACGAGAGATCTATCACCCTAGCAAGAGAGAACGCGATAGCGGCGGGAGTGCGAGTCGAATGGGTCGTATCCGACATCAAGGAAGTTGTGGGAGCATACGACACCGTGATCATGAATCCTCCATACGGGACTCGCTCTTCTCATGCTGATGTCCAGTTTCTAGAGCGAGCCTTCGAACTTGCACCCGTTTCTTATTCTATTCACAAAAGTTCGACTCGAGAATTTCTCAGACGCGTTATTGAACGGAAAAACCGGAGGACTGACGCAGTGCGTAGCATGAGTCTAGACATCCCCCACCTCTTTCCTTTTCATCAAAAGAAATGGGAGAAAGTCGACGTTGACTTGTATCGAATAATGTCCTAGGACTGTTGCTTCTTTTCATCGCTTAAGTCGGAAGGGGTTGTCGGAGGTTGTTCCTGGCTTTGAGTCATTGGTTGGAGAGGCGTCTCCGTAACGGCAACAGGTCCCTGCGGGGACATGATAGGTGAGGGAATGGAAGTGGCCGTGATTATCGGCATACTCGCACGTCTCGGACGAAGGTTTCCTATTTGCCTACCTACCTTACGCAGCAAATGCGGCCAGTCTGTCTTACTCGTCTTCGGCTTGCCACGGAGAAGAATGTAAGTTGTCAAGAAGGATGTCACGCCGAGTATCACTCCCGTCCAGACGTTGATCCCAGCAAGGAGTTTGGCGTTTGTCTGGCTGACGAAGCCCTGGAGATACTGGTTGTTGATGTAGTCGAGATACAGTACGAGTGTGAGCCCTAAGATAGCTAGGGTTTCCACTGTAACTGTGAGCTTCGTTCTCATTGGAATTGGGGGTATCAGTTTTTCTTCTGGGGTAATTGGTACTCGTCTGATGCGCCCTGGAGCCCACCAGTTGAGACGCTTCATATGTCGCATTATTGATGGAACTAGATAGACTCGTGTGATGGTCGCGTCGAGAATGACGACTATGAAGAATGCGAGTCCAAGCTGTTGTAGCATCGGTATCTGTGACAGCATCATGGTTCCGAAGGCCCCTGCTGTTACTAGACCGGTGGCTGTGATTATGCCTCCAGTGCGCTCTACTGCGGTCTCGATGGCCTCGTCGTCTTTCGCGCCTCCGACTACGTACTCCCTGATTCTAGTTACCAGGAATATGTCGTAGTCAAGTCCTAGGCCGAGCATTATTACCAGGAGCATGATTGGTAGTATCCAGATCAGCTCCATCCCAATGTATGTGTGGAAGATGTAGATGACTGCAGCCATTGCCCACGAAATGCTGAGAAGTATCGTGAAGATAAGCCGTAACGGAGTGAAGATCGATCCCAGCGCTATCATGAGAACTACGAAGACCCCTACGAGGACTAGTGCGGTCATGTTGAAGTAGTCAGATGCGCTCGAGTTGGCAAGGTCTGCGACGGAAGCGGTTTCTCCTCCGACAAGCATCGAAGATGCAGCGAGGAGCCTGTCGTTGCTCTGGATGCTGTTGATGTTCTGCCTGATTTTCGTGAGTGTGGAGATGGCCTGGTCCGTGTAGGGCTCGTCGGATAGGTTGGCCCAGACCATCGCTGACTTCTCGTCGCTTCCTAGGAAGGGCTTCATGCTTCTGATCATTGCTTGTTGTTGTGCGGTGTTCAGTTGGCCGAAGGATGAGTAGGGGATTGGATCGCCTGAGGGATGTGTAAGCCCGTAGACTTTTGATACTCCGGGGATCGACAGTGTCGAGTTCTCAGCGTAGGAGAGGGATTGCAACGCGGTAACGTTGATCCAGTTGTCAGTCACCAGCAGGACTGGAGTCTGCACAATCGTGTAAGTTGGAGTTATGGTGCCTGGTCCGAATCCTCGGACCATGCTGTTGTAGCCGGCCCTGCTCTCAAGAGAGTTTGGAACCTGAGATATGAGGTCGTGGCTCGTCTGGGAGGAAAGAACCGTGCTCGTGGCCGGTAGGCTGACGGCCAGGGCGACTATGAGGATTAGCTTGGAGTGCTTTGCGGTAAACTTTGCTGCTCGAGCATAGTAGCTGTTTCCCTTGGCTTTCTTCTTTCTCCACAGCCCGAGTCCGCCGGGCCAGAAGATCTTGTCCCCGAACATGGTCAGAATAGCTGGGACTAGAGTGAGTGCGACTAGTAGTGCTATTGATATGCCAATCATCACTGCGATTCCGATGGACCGGAGCATTCCGAAGCCGGCAATGGCGAGGCTTCCGAAGGCGATGACTACTGTTGCTCCGCTTGTGGCGATGCTTTCGCCTGCCCATGTGACTGCTCGTTCGACGGAGTCCTTCTTGCCTCGTCCCATCCGTCTCTCTTCAGCGTATCTGCTGACGAGGAATATGCAGTAGTCGGATCCTGCTCCGAACATGGCGACGGGCAAGAGGGTTAGGATTAGGAAGTGTACGCTGGTGAATGTGGTGCCGATTATGTAGACGAGGCCGAAGGCTATTCCTACGGATATTCCGATGGCTGATACGGGTATTAGAGGGGCGGCGACGGAGGCGAAGAACAAGCCAACTATGACCATTATCAGGACGATTGTGATTGGATCTATTCGTTCTACGTCTCTTATCGATTCTGTTTCTATGTCGTAGTTGAATGCTGGAGCCCCGGTGACAAAGACCAGGAGGTCGGTGTTGCTGAGGTTGTTAGCCTGTTTAACGTCTGCCCTTGTGCTCGCGATACTGTTCTTGGGGTCTGGCCCGGTCGTCTTGAAGTCGAGTATAACCAGCATGGTGTCGTTGGAGCCTGAGACGAATTGGGTGTAGACGTCGCTGCTCGGCTGGATTGGATAGCTCTTGATGTTATGGTTTCGGAGAAGAGTTCCCGCGAGTGTCGTAAAGTCTGTGAATCCTGCTGAAGTGCCTAGCGAGTAGATCTCGCTGATGATGAAAGTCTGGGTCGGTGTTGCGTTGACAGTTTTCGAGAACGTGTTGGTGACGAATGTCTGTATCGCGACGGGGTCGTTCCAGTAGTTGTTTGGACACGTGCTGGGGCAGAAGTTGTAGAGGTTGAAGAATCTGGCAGCACCGACAAACATGGTTCGAGTTGACGCATCGGTTATGCTGGACGTGAAGAATGGAGTTGTGACGTTGTAGTATACTGGTTGAGTTACGAGGAGAGGACTTCCTTTGGTCACGTTCTGGGCTCGGGCTAGCGGTGGCGTCACTATCGTGAGCTGTGTCTGAGTGTAGGTGGCAGCGCTGAACGTCTTGTTCCATGACTGGTAGAACAAGTTCTCGTAGGCGAGAGCGATGGACTGGTAGGCTTGGGGGGTTTGCGAAGCTATGATAGGCCATGCGGACTGGTTGGCTTTCTGGTTGTACGCGGCGACCTGTGACTGGTTTATGTTGAAGGGTCCGGAGTTTACCAGGGTCGTCCACTGGCTCACATAAGTTGTTGGTATGCCGAATTCGAGAGAGGTTGCAAGACTAGTCAAATTCTTCTCCTGGTAGAGCTGGAGGTGAACCACGCTCGTGTAGCCGACAAGTAACTGGTAGTAGATGTCGTAAATGCTGGTGACGTTGCTGAGGTTTGTGATCGACCGGTCGTTATGCAGAGTCTTGTTGAGTGTTAGAGTGAAGTCGCGAACATCGTTGCCACGAACATCGGTTGACGTGATTACTACTACGACGCTGCTGCCTTGGCTGATGCTGAATTCTTTGCTGACGATGGATTGGGCGATGCTGGATTCCGAGGTCTTGGGGTTGTAGGCTGTCTCGGTGTAGACGATGACGCTCTGCACCTGTAAGATCGCCGGGACGCTCAACGCGAGAGCTACTAGCCAGATTACGAAGACCGCCCGGTTGTGCTTGATGATAGTACGGGCTAGCCTTGTGAAGAGCAATTCTTTCCCTCTCTGAGGGTGTGAAACGAGCCGGAAACGGGTTGAGCGTCATAAAGCCGTACTGTAACCCTGAACCTTAGGCCGAGGCTAATCTGGAGCGTTGGGTATCTCTATATGGCGAAACTGAGCCGGAATCAGGCCTGGTTGAGCGTGGATGAAGCCAGTAAGCCTCTTACTAGCCCAAACCGGTCCTAAACTGGGAAACAAGGAACGAAACCTGAAACAGATCTCCGAACAGGCGTCCAAGGCTCGACGGAAGAATGTTGACCTCCTGATATTTCCAGAGCTTCATCTTACCGGTTATACGATGAGGGACGAAGTGTCCCATCTCGCAGAGCCGATTCCGGGTCCCAGCACGCGGAAGGTGGAGACTATCGCGAGGGAGCACCGTGTTCACGTAATCTTCGGAATGCCGGAAGAGAGTGAAGTGAAGGGTGTAATCCACAATACTGCTGTGTTTGTCGGGCCGAAGGGCCTGATCGGGAAGTACAGGAAAATCCATCTTCCAACGCACTCTGTTTTCGAAGAACGTCGGTACTATCGTCCGGGCCAGGATGCGTCTGTGTTCAAGACGGATATCGGAATTATCGGTTTGAATATCTGTTACGATCTCTATTTTCCGGAGCTGACGCGTCTGCAGGCGTTGCAGGGCGCGGAACTGGTTGTCTGTATCTCCGCGAGTCCCGGGTTGCGGCGGAGGTTTTTCGAGGGTTTCTGTCTGAGCCGGGCGATGGAGAACGCTGTCTATCTCGCCTACGTCAACAGGGTGGGTATTGAGGAGGGTTTGCAGTTCTGGGGTGGAAGCAGGGTCATAGCTCCGAATGGTTCGGTTCTTGCTCAGTGTAAGTATGATGTGGAGGAGTTTCAGATCTGCAAGGTCGATCTCGGCGAGGTTTCCCGGGCTAGGGCGTTCATTCCGACGATAAAGGATCTGGAGCCAGGCCTGTTTGACCAGCTGAGAACAAAGAGCAGAGAAGCCTAGAAAGTCAAGGCGAAAAGACCATGATTCAGTCGAGGTTCTTCTCCATCAAACGTTTCTTGGCCGACACGGGAGATCCTTAATTTCACCACGCATCAGGGAAACCACTCTTGCATCGCGAGATGCTCTGTGCAATACCCCCCCTCCCCTTTTTCTAGCAAAAATTTTCTGTCCGGCACTGATAATCGGCGAGTCTCGCGGTTCAGGGCAGGATCCGGGCTTGGATGAAAAAGGAAAGTAACGGGAAATCTAGGCCAGATCCCGAACGATTTCCAGGCGAGTTGTCGAGCGATTTTCAGATTCAAGATCAGGGTTGAAAATGGGCGATTTTTCTGCTTCCTATCGGTTCAATGCTAGATAACAATCTTGAACAAAACGGCATAATAGGGAATCTCCAGAATGACTCCTGCCCGCTTCTCGCAACAACCCTCATTAGCACCCTCAGCGAATGCCCGTGTGATACTCGATCATGAAAGGTCGTAACTATCGTTCCCCATCAGGCCAGGCTTTCACACGGATGAAATACATTCACGGGTCCCCTGCGCCTAAGGTTTCCAAATTCAACATGGGAGATCTCTCTACCCCATTCCCGCGAAAAGTCCACTTGGTAGCTAGAGAGCATGTGCAGATCCGACATAACGCCCTAGAATCAGCCCGTGTTTCCGCGAACAAGGTTCTAACCGACAGATGGGGAGAAACAGGATATCGACTACAACTATGCGTGTATCCTCACATTATTCTCCGAGAAAACAAGATGATCGCTACCGCGGGAGCGGACAGATTGCAAGAGGGAATGCGGCGAGCCTTCGGAAAACCTACCGGCCGGGCGGCTAGGGTTGAAAACGGTCAGGACCTCTTCATCATCTACGTTCCCGAGGACGGCGTTGAAACTGCGAAGAAAGCATTGGACGTCGCCGGAACAAAGCTGCCGATGAAAACCCGGATACTAGTCGAAGAACAGGTCGCGCCACAGATACCAGCAGGAGCCTAACCGTTTGCCCAGGCCTGACGCGATCGTTGTCCGGCTTGAAGACGTAAGAAAAGACGACATCCCACTAGTCGGCGGAAAGTGTGCCAACCTAGGCGAGCTAACAGCCAAAGGAGTCCGCGTCCCTCCCGGATTCGCAGTAACAGCAGAAGCATTTCGCCAGTTTCTCGAAGAAACGAAGATTGGTGAGATCATACACAAGACGTTAGGAAGCTCTAGCGGTGCTCGGGACCCTAAACAGTACGAGGAAGCCTCTGAGGGAATTCGGAAGATTCTAGAATCCGCTCCAATGCCCCTGCACATCGCCGGCAAGGTCCGGAGCGCCTACCGCGAGCTTTGCGAGAAGACCGGAGACAAGAACGTGACTGTGGCGGTCAGATCCTCCGCCACCAGCGAGGATTTGCCTGACGCGTCTTTCGCCGGGCAACAGGACACATATCTCAACGTGCGCGGCGAGGATCAGCTCGTGCACTATGTTCAGAAATGTTGGGGCAGCCTCTACACCCCCCGGGCAATATTCTATCGGGAGGAGAAAGGCTTCCCACACGAGAAAGTACTCATCAGCGTCGGAGTCCAGAAGATGGTACAGTCAAAATGTTCAGGCGTAGCTTTCACCCTAGACCCGATCAACGGCGACCCATCCAAGATCGTCATCGAATCTACCTGGGGTCTCGGAGAGGCGCTGGTCGCAGGAGTCGTCCGTCCTGACCGGTTCATCGTTGACAAGGGCACCATGCAGCTGATCCACAAAGAGATCGTCCCAAAGATGGTCGAACACCTCCCGAACGAAAAGACCGGGCTGACGATGCAGAGCGAGGTTCCTGCAGAACGACGAAATGTTTCGAGCCTAACAGACGACGAGGTCATTGAAATTGCAAAGACTGCCGTGGACATCGAGGATCACTACCACACTGCACAGGATATCGAGTTCGCCGTCGAGCACGGAGCCAGCGGTAGTTCACTCTACGTTGTCCAGACGAGACCTGAGACCTTCTGGAGTAAGATGAAGGGTCCAGGTGGAGAAACAGATTCCCACATCGTTCACAGAGTCGCAGTCGTCCATGGTCTAGCCGCGAGTCCCGGATTACATGCAGGAAGAGCCAAGATCGTTCCAACCACAGCTGAAGCGGGACGCCTGATGAAAAACAAGGATATCCTCGTTACTCGAATGACAAACCCTGACTGGGTTCCCTACATGAAAATCGCGGGCGCCATCGTCACAGAAGACGGGGGAACAACCTGCCACGCCGCTATCGTCTCCCGAGAGATGGGTATCCCCTGCATCGTCGGCGCAAGGAACGCGACTAAGCTCATGCAGATGGGACAAGAGTACACAGTGGACGCGAAATCAGGTGTCGTCTACAATGGCCTAGTCGAAGAAGTTCTCAAGGCAACACAACCTCAACACGAAATCCCTACTGTCATCCCAATAACCGCGACAAAGATCTACGTTAACATCTCACTCCCAGAACTCGCAGTGAAAGTCGAACGGGAAACGCACGCGGACGGTGTAGGCCTCTTGCGAGCAGAACACATGATGCTTTCCGTGGGGAAACACCCCCGATTGCTGATAGAAGAGGGAGGGGGCGAGAAGATGGTCGATGCCTTCGCCGAGGGAGTCAGAAAAGTGGCAACACCCTTCGCTCCGAGACCCGTCGTCTACAGATGCTTGGACTTCAAGCCTGACGAGTTTCTGGGCCTTCCAGGCGGCGAAAAATACGAACATGAAGCCGGTCACGTCGGGCCCAACCCGCTGTTGGGATACCGGGGCTGCTTCCGATACGTGAAAGAGCCTGACATTTTCCGATTGGAGTGTCAAGCCATCAAGAAAGTCAGAGAGGAGTACAAGCTTACCAATGTCCACGTAATGCTACCTTTCGTCCGGACCCTCGAGGATTTCAGAAACGCGAAGAAAATCCTCGAAGAAGAGGGATTGAAGCGGGGCCCCGATTTCAAGCTCTGGATCATGGTAGAAGTTCCAGCTACAGTCCTGCTGATCGACAAGTTCGTCGACGAGGGAATCGACGGCATATCCTTCGGAACCAACGACCTCACCATGTTGATCCTCGGCATCGACCGAGACGACGCATCGATCCAGGAAATCTACGACGAACGCAACCTCGCAGTACTCCGGGCGATGAGCCATGTCATCAGAGTCTGCAACGAAAAAGGCGTGACGACATCGATCTGCGGTCAAGCACCCTCAAACTATCCCGAGGTCGTCGAGTTCCTAGTCCGAGAAGGAGCAGTGAGCATGAGTGTCAACCCCGACAAGGTCATCGAGACGAAACTGCTTGTTGCAGCCATCGAGCAGAAACTGATCCTCGAAGGTATGAGAAAAATGCGCCAATCCAACGGAGATCAGGGCCCGATGCAGCCCCGCTGGCCCAGATGATCCCCGGAATCTATCCAGAATTTTGTTCGAACAGCTCATAGACTGGATCAAACAGAACTACAGCGACGCCAGAAAAATCATAGAAGTCGGAGTAGGCCACAGGATGGACGTGGCCGAGCGAATATCCAAAGCTCTACCTCGAGCGGAAATCCTCGTAACCGACAAGGATGAGTCATGGGTGCGCTCAAGAAAATCCAGACGAATCAGAGCCATCGCGGATGACGTGATGTTTCCAAGCCTCAAACTATACCAAGGCGCATCCCTCGTCTACTCTCTCCATCCACCAGGCGAGATCTTACCAGGGCTGGAGAAGCTGGCAAATGGAATCGGGGCAGATCTCTTAATCGTTCCAATAAGCGACGAAAGGCACGATCTCCAGCAGGACAAGTGGCGAGAACTCGTTGTCCATGGGAGGATCGTCGGTTGGCTCTTAGACAAACGCATTTGATAGATAGGACAGCTCCGTCTAGTAACGGAGAGATGCTCCCATCGGTATTAGACACCTAATACTGTAGACCCTGCTCCCCTTAGCAACTCGAGACATCTCCCTTGAGTACGTGGTATCCACAAGTCACGGAAAGAAAGGGGCGTGTAGCCCGGATTATCAGCTTCCTCAAAACACATCCCTTGCTCTGCCTTCTCATCCTAACCCCAGGGATTCCAGAGTATCTCTCAGGTTCGAGCAACATGTCAATCCTGGTTCTAAACCCTCCAGTCTTCTTCCTCCTTCTCGCTGCGAACCTCGCACTATATGGCCCAGGCGCCATTTTGATCCGGGAGGCCAAGATTCGCTGGAACAAAGGCTGGGCATCAGTCTTCCTCATGGGTGCTGCGTACGGAATTGTAGAAGAAGGGCTGGCACTGCGAACGCTGTTCAATCCCACATCCTCAGTAGTAGGGAATCTAGGTGTCTACGGACACTGGCTTGGAGTCAATTGGGTCTGGACGGTTGGGCTAGTGATCTTCCATTCGGTTTTCAGCATTGGCCTACCAATCTTCATCTTTGGATTGGCCTTTCCGGATCTGAAGTCAAAGAGCCTTGTTTCGACTAGAGGGATAGAAATCAGCATACTCACGTTAGCGATCGATTCCGTCCTTCTTTCAGTAGTCGTCAACTATTGGCCCGCTGAGATTTGGGGTCTAATACTCCTATCGAGTATCGTAGTAACATTGCTCGTAATCGCCGCGAAAAAATTGCCGGCCAACTTTCTCAAGTCTGTTAGAGCAGAGCCAAGATGGAGGCCCCGAGCATTCTACCTACTTGGAGCAGCATTCTTTCCTATCTGGTTGCTTGCAGGAGGCTTCGCGACAGGTGCCAATCTCTTCCCGCCGGTCGTCATGGTTTTCGACATCGTCGCTTCATTGTGGCTCCTTCGCGTCGTCTTCAGGTCAATGGGAAGACAGCTCAACCAAGCCCACAAAGTGGCGTTCGCCTTCGGACTGATCTCTCCAATAATCATCTTCGGCATTGCTGCCAGCGCATCGTTTCCCCTCGTCATTCTGAACGACTTGCTAGTAGTTCTCTTCTACAACAAGATGTGGAAAAAGTGGAAGGCATGGACCTTGTCCCAGCATTATTCGCTCATGCAAGGCCTGCCAAGATTTGGTAGCGATGGAAGCTCTATGCCCTAGCCTGATTAGGGTGGCGCGGGAAAGTCTTCCGTATCGCTTCAAGGCATGGCAGTGTTTCCGCTAGAGTCTTTGAAGACCTCTCAACAGAAGCTAGAAACGATTGAACCCGGCCATCCAAGGATCCTTCTCAGGATACAATTCAAGGAACGGATACGGACGGGGAGCTGAAGAACCTGTATATGTCGCAGATAGATCGAGCGGGAGAAGTTGGAAGGAAAATGAGCGTCAAGAGTATGAAGACAGCTCTCAAGGGAACCAGTATCGAAGAAAAAGATGCGAAGGAGATCATCTCCGGGGTCCAGGCCATGTATGACAAGATTCCAGGATTCATCCGACCCATGCTACCGAGCCTGCCCGACATTCTCAAACGGATCCCCGCGAGTGCTGGAAAGTATAGTCTCAACGAGATCATTCAGCTTCTAGACTGGGCCTATGACAGTGGACAATTGAAGAAATAGGAAAAAGTTCGGATATGACACACCCCTCCAAAGACATCACCGGAACCTCAGGCACACAACTCTCAGGAAAGAAGATCGCGCTACTAGTGTCAAGTAGTGTTGCCTTGTTCAAAGTTCCCGAGATTGCGCGCGAGCTGATGAGGCATGGAGCGGACGTGTACGCAGTCATCTCTCCATCGACGGAGAAGATGATCGGATCCGATCTTCTAGAGTGGGCTACAGGAAATCCCGTGGTCAGAGAGCTCACCGGCAAACTGGAACACATCGCCCTAGCTGGAAAGAGTTCTGGGCATGTTGATCTAGTTCTCATCGCTCCCGCGACAGCCAACACAATCGGGAAGCTCGCCTCGGGAATTGACGATACACCAGTAACGACAGTCGCTGCGACCGCTATTGGTTCCAAGTTACCGGTTCTTATTGCGCCAGCAATGCACGAGCCACTCTATGATCATCCAATAGTCCAGGAGAACATTGCGCGTCTCAAGAAGATAGGCGTCGAATTTGTAGAACCGGAAATTGTAGAGGGAAAGGCGAAGATTGCACCGACGGCCAAGATTGTCCAGGCGGTTATCACACGCCTCTCATCGCAGCTCTCTTCTCAGAGGAGAGACCTTGAGGGACATAGAGTACTAGTCACCGCTGGTCCCACAGTCGAGCATATTGACCCAGTCAGAGTAATCACCAATCGTTCCTCAGGTAAGATGGGTGTTGCAATTGCGGAGGAAGCATGTTCAAGGGGCGCTGAGACAACATTGATTCTGGGACCTGGCTCAGTAGCGCCCCCTCCTAGCGTGAAGACCGTCAGAGTTGAGACAACAGAGGAGATGCTTGAAGCCACTCTTCGCGAGTTGAAAAAGGGTAAGCACGATCTGGTCTTCGCCGCAGCGGCACCCAGCGACTATCGGCCCTCGAAACCTGCTGGTCATAAGCTAAGCACGAGGAAGGAGAAGACTGTGGAGCTGGAACTAGAGGCCACCCCGAAGATAATACGGGAAATTCGCCATGCGAGTCCGAACGCGTTTCTAGTGGCCTTCAAAACGGAGCACGGCGTGTCGAACGAGCAGCTTGTGACAGAAGCGTTTGAGATCCTAAGCGAGAAAAGCGCCGATCTGGTCGCCGCCAATGATGTTTCGCTGGAGGGCGTGGGCTTTCAGACTGACACCAACGAGCTGTTTGTTGTAGACGAGCGAAAGAAGGTAATCCATATTTCATTGGCGCCCAAACGGGAAGTCGCGCGCCAACTGTTGGATATTGCGGTCAAGAGACTGAAAGTCTAGGGCCAGAGGACCGTCAAACGTCAAAGAAGATCGTTCGAGCGGCAGCAATACAGACCAGACCTGTAGCATCATCGGTTAAAGAGACGATCTTTCGAGCGGTCAAACAAGCAAAGCAGGCTGCTGAGAAGGAAGCGGACATTATCTGCCTGCCAGAGCATTGGTTGCCTGAGAAGACAATTCCGCCACCGATGAGCCCGCTTCCCGGACTACAATCGATCGCTGAAGAATACGGGGTCGTGGTTGTCGGAGGAGCTTTTTATGAGAAAGTCAAGGGACGAATTTTTCTCGACAGCCCCGTAATCGGAAGAGACGGAGAAGTCATAGGACGACAGCCGAAAGTCCATCTGTTTCACTTCGAGAAAAAGATCGCTCGTCCAGGAAACGATTACAAGATCTTCCCGGTTGACGGGTTCAAAATTGGAGTCTTGGTTTGTTATGACGTTGATTTTCCGGAGGCCTCCAGAATTCTGACGCTTAGGGGTGCGGACTTGTTGACGTGTCCGTCGAGGATTGTCAAATCCGGAGTTGAGCCCTGGCACCAGTACGTCACAATTCGGTCGCTGGAAAACCGGATAGCAGTTGTCGCCCCCAACGTCTACTCGCCACCCTTGTTCACAGGGCAAAGCATTATCGTCAGTCTCAAAGAAGACCCGAAGATGAAGATATCTCATCCAAGGATGAACGTGTTCAAAGAACGGCGAGAGGGAATAATCGTTGAGGATATCGATCTCGCTCTCCACTCTCGACTGCGTAAAGAACGGTTCGCAGATCGCCGGCCATATACGTACGTTTGGAATTGAAAGATATTGGCCGACAGGAAGACCCTCGCAGTCGTCTTCGATCTAGACAACACGCTCATCCAGTCAAAGAAGGGCGCTCGCCAGGCGCTTCGGGTTGTTGCTGCCATCTTCGAGAAACGGTTGAGGAAAGAAGGAATTCGCTACTCCGAGGCGAATCTGTTCCGGAAACTCCGGCTCATCGATCTAGAAATGCATGGCCGAAAATTCCTCTACAACAGAGATGTCTGGTGGGAAACCTTACTCAAACAGCGCGGCTTGTCTAAGCTCAAGGGTCCCTGGGTCCACGAGACAACTCTTCGCTACTGGAAAGCGTACGCCGGAGCAAGTCCGCTGTTCTACGACACGATGTTGACGATTCATCGACTGAAGATGGCGGGGTTTAGGATTGGAATGGTCTCGGATTCTGATGGTACTCCGAGAATGAAGATGAAGAGAATTCGCCAACAACCATTTCTCAAATCTCTAGAGGCCATAGTTGTGGCAGGCGAGGATACACCAAGCGTGAAACCGAGCAGAGAGCCCTTCAAGCTAGTTGCAGAACGACTGGGCTTACAACCCAGAAACTGCGTCTACATCGGCGACAATCCCAACACCGACATTGAAGGAGCGAAAGGAGTTGGCATGATGATGATACTTGTCAAACGTCGAGGCCCGAAGGGTGGGCATCCAGACTATCTCGCTCGCTCGTTGAGCGATGCCGCTAAGCTGTTAATGCGGAACTGATTTGTTCCACAACAGACTGTTTTTGGAACAGAATCCTCTCCGATTCCTGGCCCATCCGCTCGCGAATAATCCTCGAAAAGTCTTCTAGCTTCTCATATCCAATGAATCGCCGGTTGAGACCCATCGCGGCTTTGAGAGTGGTTCCAGATCCGAGAAATGGGTCTAGAACTAGATCGCTTTCAATGGAGAACATTCGGATCAGGCGTCGTGGAATTTCTTCAGGGAACGCCGCGACTCGCCTTTCCAACCCGTCGTGCGTTTGTCTTGCCCCTGTTACGGTCCATACTTGCGAGAACCATTCGTCACGCTCTTTTTTGGTGAACTTGCTGCTGTAGCGTTTCGGGTCCTTGGGCTCGAAAGACCTCAAGCTTCCCTTTCGAAAGATCAGAATATACTCCATGTCCAGAGTTACGTACGCGTTGGGTGGAAGGAAACCTGAGCCCAGAAATGCCCCCTTTCCCTTGTAGCGGGGCTTCGTAGTCGGCTTCTTCCAGAGAACGTACGGGAGGGTAACGAGGCCCAGTTGTTCGAAGGATTCTATCACGCGAGAATGGTTTGGATAGAGATGGAATACCCCGTCTCTTGTCCGGGTCGCGTCGCCAATATTGACGCAGGCGATTCCACCATGAACTAGGACCCTTCTCACTTCTTTCCACGTCTCGTTAAGGTAGTCATGCATCTGGTTGTAGGATTGTGCGGATTCTTCCCGGAAGAAATCATCCCAGATGCTAACCATCGGGTAGGGTGGCGAGGTGACGACTAGATGAACGGAATTATCAGCCAGTTCTCGCATTCGACGGCTGTCACCGATGATTACCCGGTAATCGGCCGTAGTCTCAGGCAGCTTCATGTCACCCGATATACTCAGAACTGCCCGAAGAGTCGGAGTCCTTGTCGCCGACCTGTTTGAGCGCGGTTTCGATCTCTTTCGCTTGTCCTTCCAGTTCCGTCATGTCAATTTGTAATCCAAGTTTCTTAACTAGGACCCGGAGAATTATCATTGCTGCGCGCGGGTCGATCATAAAGCCGGATGTTTCTCCCGAGAGAAATAGGCCTTTTAGATTCCGGACTTTTGCGAGACCTGGGATTAGCCCGTTCATCCAGGTGACCGCACCGCTGTCTATGATTTTCACGCCTAACTCTTCGAGTTCTTTGACGAGGACTAGTTCGCTTGCGGCGCCGTAGACTTGTGGATGTTCAGCGATCTTGCCAGTGATGAACGCGCCGACTGTCACAACTGTTTCGACTCCGAGTTTCTCTGCGAGTTTCACAACTGCCTCGGAGAGACGGAAGGCCCCCTCAGGTAGGATCGGTTGCGCGTCTCCGGTGTATAGAACGAGGTCGGGGCCGGAGTCTTTGTTGATCCAGTAGAAGATCTCATGCTTCATCAAGTCCGATGTCCCGTCAGGCTTGAGGAGAAGACGAGGTGGGAGGTAGTCTGAGTAGATATAGCCCAGAGGAGTTGCTTTGAGTGTCTTGACTAGTTGGTCGAGAACGATCTTGGCGACTCT
>VBBE01000086.1 GCA_005884605.1 Candidatus Bathyarchaeota archaeon | reverse complement strand
TTCCTCCCGATGATCGTAACCTTCGACCCCATGCTTGAGAAGAAGTGGCCGTACTCCGCAGCGATGTAGCCGCCTCCGATAATTGCGATACTCTCTGGTAGCTTTGTCAGTTTGAGGACCGTGTCGCTTGTGTGGTACTTGACCTTGTCAAGCCCTTTGATCGGTGGGATATTGATCTTTGATCCGATGCAGAGGAAGATCATCTTGGAGGTAATCTCGGTTCCATCAACTCTCAAGGTGTAAGGCGAAACGAATTCTGCTGGAGAGTGGTAATAGTCAATGTTTTTCGAGCTGGACAAACCCTCCCTTATCTGATTAATGTCCCGGTTGATCAGAGTCCGCATACGCTCCATAACCATCTGAAAATTGATACTAGCGATCCTCGCGTCTACGCCTAGCTCACGCGCTTTCTCGATCGTTCTGACTAGTTCTGCAGGGTACAACAATATTTTCGAAGGAATGCAACCACGTGTCAGGCAGATGCCTCCAGGCTCGTCCTTGTCTATGACCGCGACCTGAATGTTCGGGTTCTCTTGGATCATTGGGTCGACAATGTTCATGGCCGATCCCGTACCGATCGTGATCAGATCGTACTGCTTCATGTCTAGCGCCCGGTGGGTCCCGGGACGAAGATAAGAGTATTGACCTGGTTTGGAGGGTTCCGTGTCTTGCAGTAGTGGTTATGGTATCTTTGTTCCCTCGATTCTTTCCTTGCCCACGACAAGGATGAAGATGAGTATTCCGAGGGCGAAGGATGTGAGGCTGATCGACATTGAAACCGTGATGTCGAGGTTGAGTCGGTGCCACGATTCGTAGTTAATATACGCTGGCAGGATTATCAGCGCGCCTGCAATCACAACCATTAGGCCCCTTAGAATATCGTGTATTTCCGTTCCTGCGATCGTTGTCTTAGTGCCCGTTGTTATCGCACCAACTGCTGGGTCATTCCTCGAATAGTCTCGTATATAGATGATTCACGCTTCAGGCGTTGGGAGGAGCTTTCGGGCGATTGTCACGTATGCGGTGTGTCCTATCATCCTAGTCTCCGGTCTTACTTTTCCAGCCTCTGTCTTGAACTCCCGCATAAGCAGCTCCACCGCTTCTAGGATAACGAAGCCTCCTTCGCGGAGTGCGATTGCAAGCTTCTCAAGCTGGTTTATGGTGGGAGTGAAGCCTGCGAGCAACCCCCCTCCGACCAGCGCCCCGTAAGCGGCTCTCACCATCCTCCATGGGTCTCCGAGGTCGACAACTACTGCGTTCACGCCGGTTTCGTCAAACCCCTCAGTCGGATCTTTGTTGTGAAAAGTCACCAGCGAGCCAAATCCCGCCTTGTCGACATTCGCCTTTGCCGCTCGCAAGAACTCCGGTCGCATCTCGTAAGTGAACACTTGGCCGTCTGGAGCGATCCCCCGGGCCAACGCAGAGGTTAGAGCCCCGCTTCCAGTTCCAACCTCCAATACGCTATCCCCGTTTCCAATGCCTAGCTGAAACAGGGCATACCCGATATCCTTCGGATACAAGATCTGGGTGGGCCGATCAAACGATTCGACAATGTCGAGTGCGCGCGGCCTGAACACGGCGAGGTTCTGGCCCATGCTTGTCCGAATGGAACCACCGTACTCCTTGCCGACAAGATCTGCCAGCTCGAAATAGCCCCGGTGCGTGTGAAACCTTCCAGGCTCCACCCTCGCAATCCACTTGCGCCGCGCGTCCTGGTACAGTAGGACCCGATCGCCCAGCTTAATCTCCCGGCTCAAGACAACGATTCGCTTGGACCCGACAGCCCATTAAGCATTCTATGCCATCGATTCAACCTGAAAGGCGCGCCTGCTTACCGAGAATATTGATCTTTTTCGCTCCCCTAATTGCTCAAGCTAGCAAACCGTTCCATTTTCCAATAATTCTGTTCTCCCGCAACTTTTCTTTTTCTGTAACTTTCTTTTTGCTAACTATTTTTTTCTGCTAACTATTATGTGACCCCGCGGGGGGTCTGTTTTTCCGCGCCCCGCCCTTCGTGAAACGCCGAGAATCTCACGTTCACCCAGTCATGCGCTAGCGTCCTTCCTTCGTGCCAGGCCCCCAAGTCTCGGGACCCTACCCGTGTGGAGCTTATGCCCGTTCGCTGACCAGGTTCATACCGCCCTTTGTGGAAATGAACAGGCTATCCCTTCAGAGCTTTGAATACGCCTTCGGCCTTCGAGGCTGGGACAAGCCTCACCGTGATTGGCTCCTTAGTTCCTGAGATTCCTATCCTCAGCACAGCTATCCTTCTCCTCCACCATGTAGCGACCACCGCCGCCAAGAACACGGCGAAAGTACTTATCAGTAACAAGTCGAACGGTGCCTGAGGCAGGCTAAGCCTCGCCTGGCCCGGAAACCACCATACCAGAAACACAGCTATTGCACCAAGAACCGAATATGTCAACGGTGGGATGAGACTCTTGGTAATCAGCTCAAGTGTGCTCACGTCGGCATGGGGAACGTTCACGTATTTCTCTCCAGTCGAAAACCTCTTTCCCACCAGCAGCCTCGAGTCCGTCACGTAAACGGTATAGTTCACGCCGGCGCACTCAGCCAGAACGTTTTCCGCCCCGACCAGGTTCCTGAGGTTGCTCAAATCTTCCTGTTGAGACACGAAAATCTCTCTTACCCATATTGTAACCCGTCCCCATGGCAAAAGGATTACGAATAGCCCTAGCTAACCGGTGATACCAGCTGGGAAACGGCTCCAACCACTGCCCGAATACCACTTTCCGAACCCAACGTCTCGCTCAGTCTCACTGCATTCTCTCTGTTATCCCTCAGAGTTCTCGAGATCGCTCCAGCCAGCTCTGCAGCATCGAGTCTAGATTGGTCTAGTACAACTGCTACACCTAATTCCTCCGCCCGCTTCGCATTGTTCGCCTGTTCCGTGTGATTCGGTGGGGGAATCAGCACCAGAGGCTTCCCTTCGGACACTGCTTTCATAATCGTCTCATGGCCTGCCCGTGACACAATGACATCCGCCCGCTCGAAAGTCCTCCAGTAGGACTGCTCCGTCATCCACTCGTGAACAACAAGCTTTTCAATTCTCTTTCCGCCAAACGATCCATTCGGATCGCCGCAACTCAGAATCAGCTCGTAATCACCTGGGAACCTCTTGAGGATTTCTGTCAACTTGTTCACAAGATATTTCCGGTCGGTCGCGGGTCCACTAACGCACGCAAAGACCAGAGGCATAGATCCGCCAACACTTCTTGCGATGCTCGGAGGCTTGAGCTTGGGTGGCGTTAAGGGCCCGACCAGCCGGACCTTTCTCCTGATTCCGGGCGGGATCGCCAGATTGTATCTGGAGATGGTGTACGGGGCTTTGAGGTCCGGGACGATGATCAGATCGCTTACGCCCCACGCTAGCTCCAGCATTGCGGAAATGTATTTCCAGATGATCTTTCCTGCGAAAAGCGCTGGTCTATCAGCGAACCTGTGCTTTCTGTTATCCTTGGGCATCTGCACAGAGTATTGATTGAGGATCAGAATTCTAGGTTTTCTCAGAATGAAAGCGGCTATGAGAGTGGAGATTCTTGTGTCAGATATCACAACATGAGGCTTGAACATTGAGATCTGCCTCACTTCTCCTATCAGCTGGCGTATGAAACCCCACAATCCGACAGTTACACCGTTCTGGGTCATCGTCATCTTTGGATCAATTGTCCCGTCCTCCCTGGTTCGAAAAGACAAGGGAATCGCGCTGAAGTAGGTGAAACCGGCGCGCTTCAGATACTCCAAGGCGTCAAGATAGGATGAGAACAATACGTCCGCACCTTCGTTCGAGAACTCGCGGGCAATCGCATCGCACCGAGTGATATGGCCGAGGCCCAGCCCGCAAGGTCCAATGTACAATCTCAACCCCTATGTCCTGCTACTCCTAGCTTCCGTTCGAACACTCGCCCTCCTGGTGCTTCCTCTGAAAAGATCTGCCCTTGGAATCGAGCAACCCTCACACCATGAGTCATCCAGGCATCTGGCAATAGCCCGGCCTTCAAACAACACTGGTTGAGAAACTCTTCTGCATCGAAACCCTCGTCTACCGCGACTTGGGGCAAGAGTAGCCCCCTTGTTCCAGCACCTTCTATTAACAAACCGTCCCGTCCAACCTCTACGTTCAAGGGCAAATCCAGGGGATTCTTGACTATGATATGTTCAAGTGGCGAAAGCACCGTTACCTCCACCGTAATCCTCTGCTTGAACTCGTCAAGTCGTAGGGGGTCAAATCTCGGATCCCTTGTGGCTGCCTCGATCGCACAATGCACCGTCTCGGTGAGCAAAGATGCCTTCGGGAACGGGTTGCCAATGCACCCTCGTAGCCCTCGGCCCAGCACTTCGTCAAATAGTGTAACGAACACTCCTCTCGGGACGCTTGCCTCTAAACCTTCATTGGAGGTTAGGTCGATGCTTCTTCCTTCGAGATGATCGGCGATTGCTTGCCGTGCAATCCCCAGAAGTTTCTTCCCGTCTTCCGTCGACAACACGCTCATCATTGTTCCAATCTCGCTAGCTTCGCTGCCTCTTCGAGGGTTTGCCGTATGTGTTTCCAATGGCTTCCGACCCAATACACCTTTTCGCAACTCTGGTTGCTGCATTTCCAAAATTGGTCGTATGTTTTGAGGCTCTCCTCTGGAACCTCGTCGGCTATGTCACTCTTTGATTTTTCGATTAGGCTGGCTCCGCATTCTGGACATCTCGTCTCTGCCATGTTAGTGTCCAAGCGTACACCGAAAGAGTTCGCCATCTGAGCCAATCTCTCTTCCTCAGTTTCACCCACCACGAGAGCGGACGCTATCTTATTCGCTACAGCTCGTTGGCACAGTTCTTCGTCTCTCGTCAGTAGGACCATGTTCTCCTCACCGGCGATTGTTAGAAGGTCGTTGTCCTTCGCGCCCGCATCGTATCTTACCTCATATCCTAGTATTCGCAACCACCTGGCTAGTCCGCCGAGCATTCCGTCAACAAGAAATCTCATCCGTGTCCTCCGCTTTTCAGAACCTTTCCATCGCCAGGCTTTCCTAAGATCTCTCCCTCGCGGTAGACGATCAACCCATTCACGACGGTGGTGTGAACTGCACCTTCCGTCTTCCAGCCCTCGAAAGGAGAGTAGTGAGCCTTCGAAAAGAAACTCGCAGGATCAATCCTTCCTCTTTTTTTCGGATCGACCAAAACCAGGTCGCCATCGGCTCCATGCTCAAGTCTCCCTTTCAACCTAAGATCGAAGACCTTCGCGGGATTGGTCGAGAGAAGCGAGACTAATCGTCCAAGGGACAGCCTTCCCTTATTGACCATGGTCAGCATCAAAGGCAAAGCGGTCTCGAGGCCTGGTATCCCGGGAGAGCTCTTTCGAGGCGGTCGCGCCTTTTCTTTGATAGTATGTGGTGCGTGATCAGTAGCCATGATCGTTGGAATGCCCATCTTCATCGCTCGAAACAATTTGCGCGTGTCCTTGGGGGATCTTAGGGGTGGCACCATCCATGCCTTCCAGCCTAGCCTTCTCACATGATCCTCAGAGAGTAGAGTGTGATGAGGCGTGACCTCAGAAGACAAACAGCTTGAAGGTCGACTCGAAATTGCAGACAAGGTAGACCTAAGACTAACGTGACAGAAATGAACGCGACAGCCAATCCGTCTCTGTAATCTTAGGATCCGTCTCACAGCACTCGTTTCTGCATTTCCGCGACGCAGCCGGACAAGTTCTGCGAACGTCTCGATCTCTCTAGTCCTTGGAAGTTTGGTCTGGTCCTCCGCATGTACAGTGAGGAGAAGAGGAGTTCGTTTCGCGGCGCTCAAGACCCGAACCACCACTTTGTCATCATTGACGTCCAAGGGAGCGATAGGACTGGGAAGGTAGAGTTTCATCGAGAAAGCTCCAGCTGCTTTCACAGCCCTCACTTTATCGTAGTCGTCGAGCGCAGCTGCGTGGAATCCTACATTAACTAGAATTTTTCCCGAAGCTCGCTTTGTTCTCTCTACGAGACGCTCGGCTGAGTCGGTTGGGGGAAGAGAATTCGGCATGTCTATGACTGAAGTGAATCCGCCTGCTGCAGCAGCTGTTGTTCCGGTTGTGAAGTCTTCTTTGTAAGACAGCTTCATGTCGCGCAGGTGGACATGACCGTCAATCAGGCCAGGCAGTACTATTAGCCGTCGGGCTAGAATCTCTTCGTCAGCTCGTTCTATGATCCTTCGCGCTATCTTCTGGATCCTGCCGCGCTCAACGAGGATTGAGCCTCTGGTGGTGGCGTTCTTGGTCCATATGTGAGCGTCTCGAATTATTAGGCTGGGCAGCCCTGGAGTGCTTTCGCCCTCAGGGCTCTTCAGGTTGTTCAAGGTCCCTAGAGCAATCTGAGCACAGGAATATGCCGTCTTTCTGGACAAGGTTGTCTGACCATGTTTCACATTCATCGCAGTATCCTCCAAGTGTAGGCCGTGCCCGCGGGGTCTCCAGTCCAGCTCGACTCTTTTCAGAGGCTAGGTCTATTATGGCCGGGGTTACTTGCAGGATGTCCTTCATGGTCACGATTCCGACGAGTTTTCCTTCATCCATTACTGCGAGTCGCCGAATCTTTCTGTGATTCATAGCTTTTGCGGCTTCGTTAACGCTGGTTCTTGGGCTGATGGTTGCCACTGGCTTTGACATTGTCTGACCAGCCTTGAGTTCGGAAGGAAGAACGTTTCTTGCAGCCACTCTCTGTACAATGTCTCTCTCCGTGATTATTCCGGCCGGGTTTCCGGACTTGTCGACGATGATTACGCAGCCGATGTCATGCTTGCCCATAAGCTTCGACACTCCGGCGACAGTGTCGTTCTCCTTCGCCGTGATCGGGGGTCGTGACATTATGTCACGAACAAGAATGTCTGGCTCTGATTCATGAACCGACAATGCAAAATGGGCCTTCCTTCGCCTTCTATAAAATCTTCATTCAGTGGTGGAGCTAGCAAACATTATCTGCGGCGCGGTTGAGCTGTGCGCGATCGTTATTGGCTGCGAGTCCTGGGTCAAATCTGACTCTTGAGCCTTCGGAGCCTCAGAAAACCCGCTCGATCTCGCCGCTTACGTTGGTATACTGGACGCGTCTTGGGTTTGCCGTCTTGGCGGGAGTGTTGTATAACGCGTTGGGTCTTGGTGGACCAACTGTTTTGGAGGGGACTGCCTCGGCGATTAGTATGGGGGTTGGAATCTACGCGATCTCTGTTTTCCTCGTCAAGTACGTTTTCCGTTACGGCCCGGTTGAGTTGAAGGGGCCAAACAAGTCCATTACACTGGGCATTGGCAGCTATATCATCTGGTTCCTGTTTACGACGATTCTGCTGAACACGATCATTCACCCTGGTCCCTACTAGCTGTCGATTGGTCAAGAGTCGCCTGCTGGGGTGTAGTGGCGTCGGCCGGGGTTCGCTGGTTTTTCATGTTGGCTAGCAATGTGAAGTAGTCATCGAGAGCTTTGAAGTATCCTCGATCGTATTCACCGTGCAGCTCGTTGGTCGCGAATTCAGAGAATTCTTTCTTGAGATTGCTGATCGCGTCTTCTGTTCTGTTGGCTAGGATTTTTGGTAGGAAGATGTACTTGTCATCGTTGTTGCGGTATGTGAGCATCAATCCTTCAAGGGCTTTGACGTATCCTCTCGACCATTGAGAGTTGTCCGATTTCTGCCGTATTACGTCAAGTTCTTTTTCTGCGTCGGTCCAGGCTCTGGCTTCTACATGTTCGAGAAACTTGTTCACTGGGATTTGCGGAATCATTTTCGGTCCTCGATTATCGGCGTCGTTTGACTTCGTCTTCTTCTGCTGAGACATCGACTATTCCTCCTTCTGTGACTTTGAAGATTCTTTCGCCTTCGGGCAGGTATGGGCTTGAGACAAGTCGTGCTATCCGTATGGGGCCAGTGGCTGCACGGCGGAGGAATACTCGTGTGTGGCTTGTGTGAGCTACGATGTGTCCGCCAACAGCGTCTACGGAGTTGGCGAAGAACTGGTCGGGTTTCGCCATGACCTGGTTGGTGACTACGGCGACAGCGTTGAACCCTCGTGCGAGACGGATTAGACGGTGCATGTGGTTGTTGAGGCGCTGTTGTCTCTCCGCGAGCATTTCTCTGCCGATGTATTCGCTTCTGAAGTGTGATGTTAGCGAGTCGATGATGATCAGGCGGATGTTGTTGTCCTTGATGATCTGGTCTGCTTTCTCTAGGAGAAGTATCTGGTGGTCGGAGTTGTAAGCTTCTGAGTAGATGATCCTCTGCGCTACGTCAGTAGGCTCCAGTCCTGCTGTCTTTGCCATTCGCACGATCCATTCTGGACGGAACGTTTGTTCTGTGTCAAGGTATAGTGCTCCTCCATCCAGGCCGCCTTTGTCAACCGGTAGTTGGACGTTGATCGCTAGCTGGTGGCAGAGGATGGACTTGCCAACGCCATATTCTCCGTAGAATTCTGTGATAGTCTGCGACTCGAGTCCACCGCCGATCAATCCATCGACCGCTTTGCTTCCGGTTGTGAGGCGGCGCACATTGGCTTTCATCTTCATGAGTTCGTCGGCTCTGACGAACGAGAGTGAGATGCTGTCTCTGGCTTCTGCGATGATTTTTGCGGCCTGTTTCTCCCCTATTCCAGCGGGCACAAGTTCTCTCACCGTAGCTGTTGCTAAGCTCTCGATTGTATGAAAGCCAAGTTCTTTCAGTTTCTCGGATGTGGATGGTCCGACGCCCGGTAGGTCTTCTACAACTTCGTATTTCCGGACGGCTTCCTGAGTCACTAGAGTCTCACTTGATTCGGATGATCTTGGAATCTGTTTCGAGCTTATTTAAACTGCAATTTGGGACAGGTCTGATTTAGAGCTGAGATTGTTCCGAACCTAATCCGGATCGGAGGGTCTAATGTACTTGGTTTCTGGTTCCGCAGGTTACAACACGCTTAATGTGAGTCCTGTTGGTTGTGCTGTTGCGTTGAGGATTATTGGGGGTTGAGGGAGAGGAGGCCCAACCCAGGAAGAGCAATAGCAGGAGGTACATAGAAAATTTGTTGGGTTGGCCTAGCGAGGAGTCTACAGGAGTGGGGGTCTACGAGACTGCTCTCCTGACCTCTCTGCTCGAGTACTGCATCGTGCTCTTCTTCGGTACTTGGCTGATTGTGGAGTACTTTTACAATGTCTACGAGCAGCAATACTTTGGCTCGTTCAATCCAGTATTCCTGGTCGGTGTTCTAATGGCCGCGTCGGCTTACGGCTTCATGAGACTGGTCTCCACCGTTGGGACTGGTTTGAGGTCAACGAGGGTGAAGAAGAAGGTCGAGGATGATTATTGATGAGGAAACTAGGCATAACCACGATCGCATCGTTCGCGGTAAACGTGATCTTGAGCCTCTGGCTTGTGAACCAATACTTCTACGATGTATACTTCCACTCCTACGTTGACGCTACTCTCGGACCAGTCTATCCGTTCATAGTTCTCACAGCAGGCCTCGGGGGCGGTTCTAGCCTCGGATACCTTCTCTTGAAGAGGAGACGTGGAGGAGATGAGACTGGAAGGCTAGAGAAGGCGAAACTGTTCAAGTCGAGTGGGCCGATGCAGACGCCTGGAAGCCTCGCGTCTCAAGGCAAGATCATGCCGACTGGGCCTCCTCCAAGTCAGGTTTCCCGACATACGGCTTATGCGGTTCCGCCGTTGCCTAAGAGCACACCGTCAGCAGGGAGTGGGTCACGAGGCGCTGTTCCGTCCTCGATGGGCGCATCCTCCAAGACGGCTGCTTCCTCGACTTCTATGTCTCAGAGTCTCGACCGGATTACTCAGCCTTCGACTTCAATATTGAACTCGACGCTGAGGGACCAGTACAGGCCGGAGCCAACAGCTAGGCCTTTGCCATCTGTTCCTCTGCCATCAGCGCCTGCTCGTGGGGAGGGTGGTGCTCCGATTAACAGGATTCCCACGGAGCCATCGCGGATGAGTTTTCCATCCCAGTGGAAGCCTGAACCAGATCAACCTGTCGAGCGGCGGCCGGATATGGGAACGGTCTTTCCTAGGCCAGGCCCTGTTGACCAGAAGCCCGGGTCTGATTCCCCAGGTTTTGGCGGTCCTGTTGGTCAGGTTCCGAAGCCTCCGCAGGCTTCTCAGACTCCGTTTCCGGTCTCGAAGTGGGTTCCTCCCGATCAACGGGGAGGCCAATGGACTGATCCTGTTCCGAAGCCAGGGCTCGCGGCGCCTCAGAAGTGGGCTCTTCCACCGGGTCAGGGTGTTGGGCCTCGACCTCCTCCTCAAGGAGGCCCCTGGTGGGCCTTTGCCTCAGCCTTGGAGTCCGTCGAGGCCTGCTGAGAAGGGGGATGTTGGTGGTGGTTCGCAGGAGAAGGATCTCTTTGGGTCTCCGCCTCGCCCGTCTCAAACACGCGCTCCAGAAAGTCCACGGGAGCCGGAGGACAAGGCTGGTGAGCAGGGTTCTCCTGGTGGGGAAATGGATTGGGATACTGCGCTTGATACGATATTGAAGACGTTGAAGAAGGATCGGGGAGTCGGAGAGAGGACTTAGAGACCTTGCAGGGTATCAGCGGGTTACAGCAAGGATTAGGCTGTTCGATCACACGAGTAACCTCATCGTCTCGAGCGTGGGATGTGTCTAGATGAGAAGGTTACTCATCAAGCTCGTGGCAATCGAAACCGCACTGGTCGGTTGGCTTTCCTACTGGATCTTCCTCGTATACGCCAACAATCCCTCGGTAAGCGCGGGGCTCGGCGAGCAACTGACAAAGTTCCCACAACTCGCTTTTACCACTGTTGATATTGCGGTCATGGTAATTATCGCGTCGTTCGCGATCACATTGGCTTTCAAGTTCCACCGTGGCCTTCGACCGGGTATCCGGTTAGAGAGGGCTTTGCAGATGCTGGAGAACCTGATGAAACGAAACCTGATTCTTGAGGCACAGGTTGCAGAGCTTAGAGTGGAAAAGATCCCTTCCCTCAGAACACCCTCTACATCGAGCGTCTCTGTTCCAGGCCTTCCGTCGCCCAGCTTCGCAGCTGCGATGGCTTCACCGCCCGGAGAGCCGAATCCTGGGTCATGGGAGAAAGCGTTCAGGACACCGCTAGAGGCAGGTCCGCCTGCGCCGAAGATCCGGGGCAGGAATGTCTCGGAAGCGCCCTTCCAGAGTGAAACAGGCATTCCGCCACCGAGAATAGAGGCGAGGCCTCCGATGCCTTCCTCACCGAGTCCACCTCTGGTCATATCGGAAAAACCACCAGTGTCAAGTCAGGATGCTGATGACAAGTTCTCGGAGAGACCAATGGTTGTCTCTTCCTCTTCTGGCTGGGAGGACAGTCCCAAGTACGTTGGAGAGTCTACGGGGGTTCTGACTCCTGCGGGTTCGAAGAAGACTGCTCGCGTTGTTCCTGATCAGGGATTGAAGCAGCCTTACATTCCAGTTCCAGCGCCGAGAATGACCCCTCCGAGCGTGATTGTTGGCCCGATGACTCAGAAGCCTCCCTCGCTAGGAAGGCAGGCGCCTCGTCCTATCGTTCGTCCAACTTTTCCAAGTAAGCCATCGATCAAAGAACAGCCTGCTGCTGTCTCGGAGCCGAAACAGGCGACTGCGCCGATCATCATCGACAAGCCCGAGGTTCCGGCTGTGGACCTGAAATCCTCGGAAACAACCACGCCGCTCGTCTCACCGATCGAAGAGACGAAAGAGAAACCAGGTGACAAGCCGATTGAGGGCTACAAGAAAAAATTGTCCCGCGATGAAGACTAGTCGAACTCTATCATTTTTTGCGCAAGAACACTATTCTTACTTTCGCACGGGTCCGAGGGACTCCGCTCACGCGACGCGAGGTTCGGTTGCTACGACCCTATTTTCTAGAAATGATTTCCTGTCTGGCATCGATAATGGGCGAGTCCCGCGATTTAGGGCAGGGTCCGAGCTTAGATGAAAAGGCAAAAAGACGGGAAATCTAGAACGATTCCCGAACGAATTGTGGGCAAGATGTGAGGGGTGTCCCAGACTCGAGATCAGGGCTGAAAATGGGCGATTCCTCGCGAGAATCATGATCTACTCCTCCCAGCGAATGTTCCCTGTCGAACCCTCAGCCGTTGATCCTGGCTCTCTCACGATGGATCACCAAGCTTAATCTCAACATAGAACAAACCCGGTTCTCGACACAACCGGACAGAACAGCGGTGACAACAACGGAATTGCAACTGCCAGCCGGCAATCGGCGTATAGCGGTACTACCACTAGCCAACTTGAGCTCCGACGCAAAGGATGAGATCTTCTCGGACGGAATGACCGAGGAATTAATCTCCGCGCTATCGAAGATCGCAGGCCTAAGAGTCATCGCCCGAACCTCAGTGATGAGATACAAGGAATCCAAGAAACCCATCGGAGTGATCAGCAAAGAACTCAACGTCTCCGCCATCCTCGAAGGAAGCGTACGAAAAGCGGGAAACAAGATCAGAATCACAATCCAACTAGCAGACCCGGAAACAGAAGAACAACTATGGTCGGCGAAATATGACAGGGACTTGGAAGATATCTGGGCGGTTCAGAGCGAGATCGCTCAGAAGGTAGCAGACGAGCTTGAAGTCCAGATTAAGAAAAGCGAGAGACTCAACCTCGACAAGAGAGCAACAGACAACAAAGAAGCCTACAGTCTCTATCTGGAAGGTCGCCACTTCCTAAACAACAGGACAGAGGAAAGTCTGAAGAAAGCGATTGAGCGATTCGACAAGGCGCTGGAGAAAGATCCTCAATATGCTCTAGCCTACACCGGAGTGGCCGATTCGCGCGCCGTTCTTGCACTGCTTGAGTTCTTGCCGCCGAAAGAGGCCTTCCCGAAAGCCAGAACCGCTGCTGAGAAAGCGCTTGAAATCGACAACAGGCTCGCCGAAGCACACACATCCCTGGGAGTTGTTAGGTTCCAGTACGATTGGGACTGGGGAGGAGCCGAGAAAGAATTCAAACGGGCGATAGAACTCAATCCTAGCTACGCTCCAGCACACCAATTCTACGCCGACTTTCTGAAATCTCAAGGACGCTTCGACGAAGCCCTATCTGAAATGAGCTACGCCGGCGCACTCGACCCGCTATCGCTCTCGATAAACACGGGAATCGGACACGTTCTATACCTCAGCCGACAATACGACCGGGCGATTGAGCAGTACCGGAACACGATCAAGCTTGACCCCAACTTCATCCAAGCACGCCTATGGTTCGGAAGACCGTACCTCCAAAAGAGAATGTACAGGGAAGCAATAGCCGAACTAGGTCAAGCCGTAGCCTTGTCGAGAGGAAGCACCATATCACTCGCCATGCTCGGCCACGCAAACGGGACAGCTGGGAACAAAGATGAGGCGAAGAAAATTCTTGAAAAACTGATGGACCGGTCGAAGAGACAGTACGTGCCATCATACTGGATCGCCATGATCCACATCGGCCTCGGAGACAAAGACCAGGCCTTCACATGGCTAGGGAGAGCCTTCCAAGAACGATCAAGCTGGCTCGCTTGGGCCAAAGTTGAACCAAGGTTCGATTCTCTACGTACAGACCCTCAGTTCATTTCGCTGCTCGTAAGAATGAGGCTAATTCAGAAGAAAGAAAGCGCATTGGGGATTCGAGGATGGATCAAAGGACCAAACAAATAGCGAATCCGTCGGCCTCATGGAACGAGGAACTCCCTCATCGGCGTTGCTGTCAAATCATTTGATGTAATCGCAGGGAGGTGGATTAGTGGAAATATTCGCGAATGTTTAGATACGTTGCTGGACTCTATTGTTGCGTCTCTGAATGCCCGAACTCGATGATGTAGACGCTAGGATACTCGGAATCCTCGTTGAGGATGGGCGTCGGTCCTTTCGTGAAATTGCACGTCGCGCAGGAATAACGACCCCAACAGTGCAAACCAGAATCAAGCGTATGATGGATGAGGGTCTTATCCTCGGGGTATCCCCTATTTTCAACCCTTCGAAGTTTCAGCTTGGCTTGGTCTTCCAGTTGTACTTGAGGGTCAACCCAGCGGAGATCGAAGAAATTGCACGCAACCTCGAAAAGCGTCTAGAGGTCCGTGGAATATATCTCACGACAGGAGAGAACAATCTCACCATCCGAATCAACGTCGACAGTCTAGAAGAGCTACAGCAGTTCACCGAGACCCTCGACCGGGAGTTTGGGGTTGAGCAGAACTCAAGCCAAATGATCGTTAGGATTTTCAAAGATGATCAAGCAGTTATCGTCAGACCTGGGATGGGGGTCCATCTCAAATGCGAAACCTGCAACGGACCAATTCCAACAAAACCCTTCATCCTAAAAGTCGCAGGACACCAGAGATTCTTCTGCTGCCCGATGTGCCTCGCAAAGTTTCGAGAGAAGTATGAGCCCAAACTGAAGGAACTCGAACTTACTGTCGAGGCCGCAGAACGCATCTAGCCCTTTGCTACCCTGAGGGCCAATCTTGCTTTACACTTGTAAAGCCCAACAGTTTAGAGCAGCTACAGTGCCTGTGAGAGCATGGCCAAGGATCCTGTTTGCGGCATGTATGTGGAAGAGTGAGAACATGCCCTCCAGACCACTCGCTACCGGACCACTTACTACTTTTGCAGTGAAACTTGTCTAGTTGAGTTTCAAGCGCCAGACAAGGCCATTGCCCGCCTAAGGCGGCTAGTAGTTTTGGGAGCATTGCTCACTGTTCCGATCGCGGCTCTCACCTACCTTCCGATAATTTCTGATAGAGCTGTGAACAACCTAGCGATGTTCTTCCTTTCACTTCCAGTTCAGTTCGTCGTCGGATTCAGGTTCTATCGTGGAAGCTACGACGCGTTAAGTTCAAGAATCGGCAACATGGACTTATTGATAGGGATTGGAACCTCAGCAGCATGGATTTACAGTTCCATCGTTACCTTCATTCCCGGATTCTTTCCCGGCAGCGAGACCTACTTCGAGACTTCGGCTATCATAATCACTCTGATCCAGACAGGTAATCTTCTCGAATACATCACGAAGGGTAAGGCGTCGGAGGCGGTTCACAAACTGTTGAGCCTACAGCCTACAATGACCCATGTGATACGAGATCTTGTCGAGACCAACATGCAGGTAGAAAAGGTCGAGGCTGGTGACGTTCTGATAGTTCGTCCAGGGGAAAGGGTCCCAGTTGATGGTAAAGTGGTTGAGGGGTTCTCTGCGGTTGACGAGTCGATGGTCACCGGAGAGAGTCTGCCGAAAGACAAACAGATTGGCGACGAGGTGATCGGTGCAACGATCAACAAGACGGGTCTCCTGAAGATCCAGGCAACGAAAGTTGGGCAAGACACAGTTCTGTCGCAGATAGCCAAGCTGGTTGAAGAAGCTCAGATTGGAAAGGCCCCCCTTCAGCGTTTAGCCGACGAGGTCTCTGCATACTTCGTTCCTGCGATAATACTAATCGCGACAGCATCGTTCTTGTTCTGGTACTTTGTCGCGAGAATTGGACTCGCGTTCTCACTCCTTTCGTTCGTCTCTGTCGTTATCATTGCATGTCCATGTGCCCTTGGAATTGCAATACCCGCAGCTCTTCTTGTCGGAACAGGAAAGGGAGCAGAGAATGGAATCTTGTTATTTTCGTGATTGTCTTCGGAACCATTCTGGTTTATGGCCTCTTTTTAGCGGGTTTGCGACAGGCTCTCGGCCAACGAGATTGGGCTAGCTTCTTCCTCCGAACCGATGGTGGTAGCAGCGCTACGTTCGTCTTCTTGGGGGTCATTCTCACTGCCGCACGGTATCTGGCTGGTGCGCTGATCATTCTGGCAGCGGTCCTTCTAGCCTCTCGAAGAATTGAGGAGGACACTCAGGCCTAGTACGGGGATTAAAGAGAATCGGATGGCGAAGTGTCTTTTGATCTACGCGGTCCCTCTGGTTGGACCAAGAGATTTAGCAAGGCCTTGAGTTCTTCGATCTAGAAGTCTTCGGCAGGATTCGTCTGTATAATGGCATTAGGAAGGCGAACGATATTTGCAGCGGGAAAAATCCCACCGGAAACTCTGCTGCGCTCCGTCTACACTAATTTGGGAAAAAGAGACAAGAGAGTGCTTGTTGGTCCTGGAATCGGTCGCGACTCGGCCTTAGTCAAACAAAACGGTGTAGTTCTGGTTTTCACTGCAGATCCGATTACTGGTACACACAGCCATATCGGACAACATTCAGTGGAGATTAATGCAAACGATATTGCAACAACAGGAGCTCGGCCAAAGTGGTATCTGTGCACGATTCTACTTCCAGTCGGAAGTAGAGAGAACTCTCTGAGAGAGATCGCGAGAGAGATTCACGAAACTGCGAAGAGACTTGGAATCACTGTAATAGGAGGACACACCGAAGCAACTCCGGGAATAGACCGACCGATAATTTCGGGCTTCATGGTTGGAGGGACACGGGGCCGAGTTTTGAGTGCAGAAAATGGACGACCAGGAGACCGAGTTCTTCTAACTAAGACGGCAGGGCTGGAGGGAACCGCGATTCTGGCACGAGACAGATCGACACTCCTAAGGAAGAAAGGGGTACCCGAGGCACTGTTGAAACTGGCCAAGGCCTACCAGGAACAGATTAGCGTTGTCGAGGAGGCGCTTTTGACAGCCAAGCTAAAGATAGTCCATGCCTTGCACGACCCTACCGAAGGAGGGGTCTTGAACGGTTTGTGGGAGATGGCCGAAGCCTCTAATCTCGGCATAGAGGTTTGGGCGGAGAAGATTCCAGTGGCTCCTGCAACACAAGTCATCTGTCTGACCTTAGGGCTCGACCCGTTGAAGCTGATGAGTTCTGGCACGCTTCTGTTAGCAGTCGGAGCGTCTAAGCACTGGGCAGTTCAGAGAGCCCTGCTGAACTTTCCCTTCAGACTAACCGAAGTTGGAAAACTGACGTCTCGAGCTAAGGGCAAAGTCCTTGTGAGACGGGGGAGGAGACAGGCTCTGAGAGCCGTTTCCCAAGATGAGCTGTACAAACTAGCTTGATTACGCGGAACCCGCCTTGAACGGTTCTTGAAGAAGAAAAATCATTAGCATCATTGCAACTGCGAACCCGCCCATGAAGAACCAGCCTGCGGAGAAATTGTTGTAGGCACTAGCGAAAAAAGTGAAGCCGATCGGGACAAAGAAGCTTCCCAGAATCTGGACGGAGTTGATAATGCTAATTCCAAGGGGCGCATACTCGTGTCCTACCTCAGGATATTGAGATGCGCTAGCGTACATTGTTGAGAAGACCATCGCGTCGAGGAAGCCCACTGCGGGAATCAAGAACCATAATCCGCTTGCGGGTGAGGCTCCAAATAGGGCTATTCCTATCGAGGCAAGAAGCCCAGGAACGAGAATGAAGATTTTTCGCTGCCTAAACCGGTCTGAGAGATAGCCTCCAACTGGACCTCCGAAGATGCTAGCGAACATGATTAGAGACGTCAGCAATCCAGCGATCTCGGCTGGAAATGACAGCGTCCTGTTGAGGTATCCTTCGAGGAACTGGGATGCAGTGAAGATTCCGCCCCAGAGTCCAAGAACGCCAAATGCGATAATCCAAATGTTACGACTCTCGAAAGCTCTCCGCATCGGCTTCCTCGCTATTCTTTCGGCGCTATCGTGCGGGATCACGATTTGGCCGATTGCGACGGAGATCAATCCGAGGACTCCGCCGACTATCAGCCCTACGTGCCAATTGAGAGCGTCGATAACGATCACCCAGACGAACAGGCCTAAACCACCTCCTATGTTGAAACAGCTGTTGTAGAGGCCGAGCACCAAACCCTCTTCCTCGGGTTTGAAGAGGGGCGTCAGAATACCGATAGCGGGTGCGAAGAACAGCGCGGCTCCCACCCCTAGCAAGAATCGGGAAATGATCAAGACCGGAAAGTTGGGGGATAATCCCTCGCCTATGCCTGACAGTGAGAGAACTAGCATTCCGAGTTGAGAGGTGCTCTTCGGACCCCAGCGAGCGGA
The DNA here is from genome assembly GCA_005884605.1 of Candidatus Bathyarchaeota archaeon. The sequence continues at coordinate 438 of VBBE01000086.1, read as the reverse complement.
AGCGATTCCAGCGGGAATCTGAAATATTCCAGCGCCTGCTAGGAACGAAGCTGTTAGAATGCCTAGAGATGGGAGGTCGACACTGAACTCTTTGCCGATTAGGAATAGCGCTGGGGATATGTTGAACCAGTTGATGGTGTAGATGACTCGAGATGTTAGAACTGACGAGAGGACGAGCCATCTTCTGTCCAAGGGGATCGTTGGTCCGTTTCGAAGCGCCATCTCAGGTATTTGAGGGTCCGCATTTCTTGGTTCAGGAGAGGCAGATGGGTCCTCTCTCATTCTCGCCTAGAGTTCTGTCCTAGGTCTCAAGATCCACTTCATCTAGTCCCAAGGGACATGTCCGTTGGGCCAGAGCTTTCATCCACGATATCCTAAGATGACTTAGAAATCGGGTCAACATTCTTGCCCGGCCAAACCGGGGCGAGTAGAAAGAGG
>VBBE01000085.1 GCA_005884605.1 Candidatus Bathyarchaeota archaeon | reverse complement strand
ACAGTCTAACGAAACATGCACATCCACAAGAACCCGAACAAACCGTTCCTGAGACGGAAGAGGCAGCCCAGTTCCAAGGACCTAACGAGACTGCTGTCGAGGTTAGAGCCCGAAATCGGGGTTCCGCTCGCGGTGCGCTCGTAATCTTTCTGGGCGGCTTCGTCGCGGTGTGGCTGTACGGATATGTTACAGGAGCCTACGAAATACCGTACCTGAGAGGGGTTACACAGAACCCAGCAGTTCAGGTGGGGGTTCAACTTGCGTCCTCGAACCCAATCCTATTTGGAGCCGTTTCATTATCCGTTCTACTCGGAGCGATCTATTTACTGCACAGGAAAAAGAACTAGGGTCTGCGTCCTCGACCGAACAAGAGTTAATCCTTGATGACAGGCGGTTTTTACTCGTTCAGAAAGGACTCGTGTTCGCCCCTAACCTTCAGGACACGAGCCTCTTGAGGCGGAATCCTACCTGCATTCCTGTGCTTGGAACAAGGGCTGTAATCTTCGATACGGCTAGGTCGCTCTGTGAGGTCGTTCTTTGACTCGCCAAACTCCACCTCATAGATGTGGACCCTGCAACCGCAATTGTATACTTCTGTTTCCATCAGATTACCCTCGTTTTCGAATCTATCGGTTCGTTAGACCTTCACGAAGTGGGCGACGAGGCCGATTAGGCCCCCGATGAAGACCAGTATACCGCCGAGGCTTCCAACGAATAAGCCGAGTATTAGGAGGTGAGGCTCCATGCAGGATTGGCAACCCCCCTAGATCCCACTAGTGCCAATATTCCCACGAGGATTCCTATGACTATCCCTGTCAAACTTCCTAATCGGGCCAAGTTGGTACCGAAATCCACTAGAGTTCTCACGTCAATAGCCTGCAGTATTCCCCCGATCAAGAGAACGATGCCTCCGATCAGGACTAGGAATTTCGCTAGCCTGAGCAAAGGTACTTGCGATGCCATTTTCCAACTGCTAAGACAATGCGATCGGGACATTTAGTTCAAGAGTTTGAACAGGAGAGGGCCGTCCCACGCGACTCTCCATATCACGCCTTCATAAGATTCTTGTCTTTGGCATTCTGTTGTGCTCAAATCTAATTTCCTAGTATCGGAAAATCTTCCGGATTACATCACTCCTGTTTTTCTTGATGAAAAGTAGAGATAAGCGGATCCGACTGCTACGAAAGCGTAGATGAAAACCCATACGCCCGTCACTAGCACGCTGGGGCTTTGGATTGATATCACGTCCCAGTGAATTCCGACAGCCAAAAGTGCGAGGCTTGGAAAGATCACGTCCAGCGGCAGTAGAACCCTGATTCTGCCAATATCCGTCTGCAAGGAGGCCCACCCAGTGGCGAGACACGTCGCCAAGAACAAACCCGCGAACATTTGGAGAGTAGGAATTGCAACCTGCCAAGGCCAAAACTGAGCCTGCGCAATACTAGGCAGCAACAGCATCATGATGCCAAACACCCCAACAACAACGGTTTGGATCCGAAAGAACCAACGGGCGGTCTTCCAAGGTTGGCTAGCGCCCAACCTGTCCTGAGGTTTCCGAGGCCAACCGTATCGGTTCAACAGGTAGAAATTGCCTAGATTTGCAACGAGGAAATACCCCGTCCAACTGGAGACAACGTATCCGCCACCCTGTGATACGGCGAGGACGATTGCGACGATCGATGTGATTCCGAAGAATGTTCCTCCGACGAGCACGAGAATCTTCGCCCTCTGCCAGATCTTAGCTCTGAGAGCGGACCAGCAACCAAAGGCTATCGCGAGAAATATTGCACCGATAAACCGTATTGCCAACGCTTTCACCGGCCAAGGCCAGAGATCGACCACCAGGCTTGGATAGACAAAGAACAGCGCCCCCATTACAAGGTTGATTTCCGATAGGAAGAGGAGGAAGAGCCTCGCGTCTCTACCTAGCTCAACCGGACGCTTTGACGACATGACAAGGCCAAGCTAAACGGACATTATGAGCCATGTCCCACTGCACTTCGCTATAATCTCCTTCTTCACGTTCGTCAGAACCGCTTCGGTGAATGCGATGCGTCGGCCTCTCTTTGCAATTGTTCCCTCTGCAACCAATCGTCCCTTGATGTGAGGGCGCATGAAGCTCATCTTCAACTCAATTGTAGTCATATCCTCATCTGGTTTCAGCGTCGACGCCACTGCGATCCCCATTGCCGCATCCGCGATATCCACCATAACTCCCCCATGCATCGTCCCGGACAAGTTGTGCAAATGCTCGTCCACGTCCATTTCGAGAACCGCTCTACTCTCCTCTATGTTGCGAACTCTGATGCCCAGCGTCTCAATCGCGGGGCTAGGAGGCTTCCCCTCTTTCCATGCTGAGTAGACCTTGTCTCGGACCCCTTTCATGGCTTTCCCGGTCGATTAACTGGTATAATATGAGTTCAGGCGATGCTGTTCAAGTTCGAAGCTTTATCTTCAGATAGCGTTTCTCTGAAGCAGAGATGTCAGAAAAGAAGAACATGCGAGACGAAGTCCGTCGCGAAGCAAAAGAAGCCCTCGAGGCCATGCGAAAGGATCTTCAACAATTGAGCAAAGACCTAGTTGCGGCAAGCAAGACATTGAGATCTTCTACAGAGAAGTTTGTGCAAGACACGGGTCCAAAAGTGTCAGCCGGACTAGAAGAGACTGTTGAGACTTTCCGTCGGACCATGACCACAATCGACAAGCAGACCAAGCCTCAGCAAGCGAAGCTTCTCAGAACGTACAAGAAGTTCCTTACAAGACAGTTAGACTTCATAGAGAAAAGGCTCAAGGAGACAGAATAGGCCTTTCTCCTTTCTCAGGGCTAGACGATTCCCGGGGCTCCGGAGGTGCACGTCCGCGGAGAGGCAAGCGATTCTTCCGTCTAAAGTAGATGTACAATCCCATTCCCATAACGACCCAAACAATGCCGAGTTCTCTGCCTAGCTCGTGGGTCACAATCACGGCTATCCATATCGCGCTCGTGGCGAGTAGACCAAGGAGAGGCAAGAGAGGAAGTTCCAGCATTCCCGATCTCCTCTTGAAATGAAGCGTTAATGGTACTCGGAACGGTCTGAACCTCGGCCTGTCGGTGTTGCGGGTGACAATGAGGCTCGCGTGCGCGGAGACGTATGCGACAAGGGCTCCTACATTGTAGAGGCTTCCCAGTAATACCAGGGGATCCTCACCACCGGTTAGATAGACGAAGGTGCTGAATAAGACCAAAAGTATGCTTCCCACTCCGAACGTCATTACGGCAATGTGAGGGGTTCTGAACCTAGGATGTATCTGACCGAATCGTCTTGGAAGCAGCCTGTATCGAGACAGCGCGAAGAGAGTTCTCGAGGACCCGATGATCCCGGCGTTAGCCCCAATAATGCTGATGGCACTTCCTAACAGCGCGATCCAACCAGTGATGAGTGCACCCGTTCCAGGAAGATTACTTGCTACTCCTGCAAGAGGATCATTCTTCCATGTGCTCGACAAAACGGTCGGCGGAACGACGTTGACCGCAACCAAGGAAATTGCGAGATAGAGTGCGATCACAATTACTAGAGTCAACATCGTTGCCCGAGGAATAGTCTTTCCAGCAATCTTCGTTTCCTCTGCTGCCTGGGCCAATGCTTCTATTCCAAGATAGGAGACCATGGCCAGGGTTACCCCCTGAATGAGCTGGGACCATGTGGGCACACTTCCGAGGTTGAACGTCTGAGGCCAATGAAACAGGCTACCGTTGGGTATCACTAGCGCGAGTCCCAGGATGATGAGCGCGATCTCGCTGACCAAGCTGAGAATACTAAGCCCGAAGGTGAAATTCGCAGACTCTTTGATTCCCACTACGTTGAGGAGAAGGAGACTACCAAGGAGGACGATCGCTCCTGTACCCAGCCATATGGGCTCTTTGAGGAGCGGCGTGAAATAGGATAGGTAGCCGATGGCTGGGATGGAGAAGATTGCCGCGGTGACGACGTAGTCCAGACAGAGCATCCATCCTGCGAGAAAGCTCACCGTGTCTCCGAATGCTGCCTGCCCGAAAGCTGCCGACCCTCCCGCGGTCGGGTAGGTTGAGGATAGCTCCGCGTAGGTGAGTCCAGTTAGGAAATAGGCAATAGCTGCTATCCCAATGGCTATCGGAGTCGCGTAGCCTGCATGTAGGGCAACCAGGCTCAGAGCGAGATATATTCCGGCTCCAACGTCTGCATATCCGATGGAGAACAATCCGCCGATTCCAATGGTTCTCTTCAGTCCCCTCCGTCGAGCAGACTTCTCAGGGGACTGGGTCAAAGAAGATTTTCCTCTACGATTTCGTGAGCTGTGGAAGCGGGTTCCCGAATCCCCGCGCTAATATGGCTTGACGTTCTAGCTACTTTCGAGCGTTGAGGTCTGGGAGGAGTTCGTAGAATTTCTCTTGAACATCTGAAATGAGCTGGTCGCGCTTGGCCGGATTGGTTATCCTGAGGATTAGCACTAGGTGGGCTTGCTGGGAAGTCACCTGGGTGACCCTTACTTGGGGAGGCGCGTCAGGAATAAGATCGGTTTTCAGCTCCTGACCAATTTCCAAGAGGTTTTTCTCTACTTCTTTCAGGTCAAATTTGCTGTCGACGGTCACTGGAATCTGGACTCGCAAGCCGCCTGATCGGCTTCTGTTCACGACGGACCTCTTCAACAAAGTTGAGTTGGGGACTATAACGATCTCGTTGTCAGGGGTTAGAATCTTCGTCTGTATCAGGTTTTTCTCAACGACCCTGCCATAGTAGTCCTGAACTTCTATCCATTCTCCCACTTTGAAGGATTGATAGGTGGAGATGAACTGGGACGCGGCCATATCGGTGAGAATATTTCTGTAAGCGACGATTATCGCCGCACCTCCAAGGAACAATATGAGGAGGAGCACGTTGATCGGCACATCGAGTTGGCTCAGTATGATAATTATTCCGAGGATCCAGATGGCCCAAGACCCGATTTGCTGAAGGCTGGCTACTAGCCCGGAAGGAACCGACCCTGCCGCTCTCTGAATGATAATCCGGTAAAAACGGACGACCAAGAAGGTGATGAGGAGGGTTACGACGACCCGGAGGAGGCTTATGGCGAAGCTACTCGTCAGGAGGTCGTAGATGGTTGGAATAGCCATAGTAACCTGGCAAGACCTTCGTTATGATCGAGCTAGGCTCATTCACTTGATCTTAAGAGTTCCACGGTTTGTGCTACCGATGGAGCGTCGCCTAAGAGCAAGACCTTGTCGCCTGATTTCAATTCAAGCTCGGGCTCGGGGAAGACGAAGCCATTGTCACGGCAGACGAGCCCAACCCTGCATTTCTCGGGCAATTGTATCTCGTGGATTTTCTTTCCTATGAGCGACGCGTTCAATGGGATGATTGCTTCTGCCACGCGCAGATTCTCGGCAGACCGATACATGAGCGTAATAGAATGGTCTTTCGAGAGGACGTTCTCAAAGTCCCGAAGGGCAAGGTCAACAGGGCATATTACCACATCCGCGCCTGCCTGCATAAGACGTTCCTTGTTCTTGGGGCTGTTTGCAACAGCAATAACCCGGGGAATGCCGAACTCCTTCTTTGCAGCTCTCGTGGTGACAAGGTTGACTCGGTCATCATCAGTAGCGACGAGCAACAGGTCAGCCTGAGAGGCGTCAGCTTTCTTCAGAATGTCTAGCTTCGACCCGTCTTCGTTTAGAATGATAGCGTCGTACTTGTCCGCGACATCCTTGCATCGTTCTCCTTTCTTCTCGATAACCGTAAGCTGGTTCTCATCGCTCGAAGATAGATATCCAATAAGGTGCATTCCAATCCGTCCCGCTCCAACGATAAGCGTTCTCATAGGCTGTTCTCCACCTCTTTTTCGGGAAATGTAGGTAATAGCTGAAGGCCGGTTCAACGTACCGAGTAATAAGCTTCCGTTCCCGAAAGGACGTCTAAGACAATCGACACGCTCGGGATCTTACCCACAATTCGGCTGAAACAACTCCCTTTTTCCCAATCGAAGCCCTATTTCGACTGTATCAAGAGAACGCGGGAGACAACCGTGGAAACACGGCCATCCAAGCGGGTCCGGCCTTGATGAGGGAGACTAGGGCATAATCCACGCTTTATTTCGATGATTTAGCTTGAAACATGAAGATCCAAATTGTCCCGAAAAAAAGGAGAAGATGGGACGGGTGTCCCACCGTACATCTACATTTGAACTGGGCTCGGCGCTGAATCGTGGCGAACGATATTGTCGTGGTCTTTGTGGAGGAGGTCGTAATGAGTATCGCATAGGTTCCTAGCGCAGCCCTTGCAGAACTGTGTTGCGCGCTGAGAGCATCGGGTCTCTCTTTCCATCCGTTCCTCGCTGGTGATTCCGAAGCCGCCGATATCTCCGACCTCTACCTCTTCACAGGTCTTGAAATCAGGGCTCAGGTTTGGGGTTTTAATCGGGGTCGGCCTCGTGGCCGTCCCTGCCCAGGCTGTTCGGCGCGTCTTGGATTTGGCTCTGGTCTTGGGCTTCGATCTTGTCTTCGCCTTGGCTTTGTGCTTAACTTTCATGGTTGGGTCGCTAGGGCCGTTGGCAAGGCCCATGATAGCCAGAGTCTAACCCTGACAATGGGAATCAGGTAACACAAGTCCGGTCCCCCTACACGCAGGTCTCGGAAGCACGCTTCTCCTGCTGGTCGAAAGGGCTGGTAACGTCCAAATCTTACGAGGTCAAGAGTTGAAAATTGGGCCAGCTATTTGGTCAATGTGGGATCGGATGTCAGAATAATCCGAGCACGACAAGGCGATCTTGATACGGTTCTTGAAATTCTGGAGGAAGCCTCTCGATGGTTATCTTCAAAGGGGCTTGAAAGTCAGTGGCGGCCCAGCCCGGCTTTCCGACAGACCATCAAGGACAATATTGAACGAGGTGAGGTATACGTCGTGAAGGCGATAGAGGCGACCGTGGGGACAGTCACCCTTCAATGGAACGACAAGAAGTTCTGGGGCGACCTCCCACCTGAGGCGGGGTACATTCACAAGCTCGCCATCAAACGCTCTCACAGCGGTCAACGTCTCGGCCTTCGACTGCTTCAATGGGCGGAGTCCAAGACCCGAGCCGAAGGAAAAAGATTCTTGCGACTCGACTGCCTCACTAGCAACAAGACAATTCGCGAATACTACGAGAAAGCCGGGTTCATCCATGTTCGAGACACTCTGGCGCCTGGTTGGAAGGCTAGCCTTTACGAGAAGGAGTTGTGACCTTACGAGGAATGAAGAATGTTCTTCGAGATAATCAGCCTCATGATCTCCGAGGTCCCCTCGCCCACCGTCATCAGTCTCGCGTCCCGCCAGTGACGGTGAACATCAAACTCGTCCGCATACCCATAACCTCCATAGATCTGAATTGCCTCATCACACACCTTCAACGCGCTCTCGGTGGCCAACAGTTTACCCTGCGCGGCTTCTGACTCGAACGGCTTTCCCTGACTCTTGAGATGCGCGGCCCGGTAAACCATCATCCGGGACGCGTTAATCATAGTCAACATGTCAGCGAGCTTCGCCTGGGTCATTTCGAACTCGGATATCGTCTTTCCAAAGGCACTCCGTTCCTTGCTATACTTCACAGCCTTTTCGAAGGCAGCTTGGGCAATTCCCGTTGAGAGGGCTCCTATCGTAACGCGTCCACCCCACAGCATCCTCTTAGCATACTCGAAGCCTTCTCCCTCCGTTCCCACCAGGTTCTCTTTCGGAACCTTTGCGTTTTCGAACACGACCTCTGAAGTCACTGACCCTCTCACGCCGAGCTTCTCAATGTCCTTGCTCGATTTTGCCTTTTTCGAGTCGACCAGAAACGCGGACGGACCCTTCGCCGTCTTGGCGAAGAGAAAGTACAGGTCACAGTAGCCGCCGTTCGTAGTGAACATTTTCGTTCCGTTAACTACCCATTCATTGCCGTCCAACCGGGCCTGCGTTTGCATGTTTCGCGCGTCCGATCCCGCACCCGGCTCGGTTAGGGAAAACGCGGCAAATGGCTTTCCGCTGATCATCCCTGGAAGGAACTGCTTCTTCTGCTCTGGATTACTGAACTGGCGAACTCCTTCGCAACAGGTTCCATGAATCGCCAGAGAGAGGGCAGTGCTGGCGCAAGCCTTGCCAACCATCTCCATGGCGGCAACGTAGACTGGCCAAGGAAGCTCAAGGCCTCCGTACTCTTTGGGAAAACCCATGCTTGTGAAGCCCTGCTCGAACATTTTTGTAATGTTCTCGCGTGGAAATTGGGCATTGACGTCGATCTCTCGAGCAGTAGGCGCGATCTCCTTCTCGACGAAATCCCCGAGAGAGTCTAGAAGGAGAAGATGGTCCTCGGAGCTGGACCCGTAAATCATCTGGATAAGTTCTTTCTGCTCGTTTCCGAAGAACCCCAAGCGAGTAGCCTCTAGGAGATTCCCTTTTTTGGAAGCTCCGGTTTATACCTTAGCCGAGGACCAAATCTTGATCAAGAGCAACAGAGGAGAGTTCCACACTCCTAAAATCGCGAGGCCTCTAAGACCACCAATGAAGGACCTGCGATGAGGACAAGGGCTTTTTGGATTACCCTAGCGATCATTAGCGTCGCCGGCCTCCAGTCTCTCATCGTTCTCGACCATAACCAGTGGACAGTCAATTCCAACTCGGGCCTCATCCCTCAACCAATTAGGCAAGGACCACTCCAAACCACCTATGCTCTTGGAGCCTATTACTGGTTCCAGATCGGAGCCAGTGGTGACAACAACAGTTACAATGCTGACAGCGCAAACATTACAATAAGAACGGTCTATGACCAGGTTCGGAACGACGCGCATTCTTACTGGGTAGGAACATTACTTTCCACCGGGGGTTTCGTCCAGGTAGGATATCTCAACGGGCTGAGCACTACGGGCCAACCATACTGTTGCGCCTGGTTCTTCGAAACCTTCAACACCCCCAACTGTGATTGCCCGCCCATAATAGGCCCTGAAGGGTCATCCGGACCAATAGGGTCCTGGCACACATACTCGATGGTCCACGCCGGCAATGGCGTCTGGTCTTTCTACATGGATGGCAATCTACTCGGAGAATCACCTCTTCCATCGGAAAAAAACTATCTTGGAGCAGGAGCAACTAGCTCAGGCAACAAGGCTCCAGCGGGAATCGCGGAAGTAGCCCAAGCCTCGGACAACAAAGACATAATCGGCCCTGCCGAGTTCAAAGATCTAGAAATACGCCAGGCAGGTCCATGGCACCAAATGCCAATCGGGGTAAGCCACTGCTGCTACGGTTACGGCAGCCAGACAGGCTTGCCAAACTTGTACGGCGTGTCAGAAGTCGAAGGGCACAACAGTGATTTCCTCGCGGGGAGCAACATTCGCCAACCGCCCTCTTCCACAACCCTCTGGCCAACGTCCATTCTGTTCCCAACGCAAGTCACTCTCAACTTCATCGACCATAGTAGACAATTCAGGGAAATGTCTTCTCAATTCCCGTCCGGGTAGTCGGTCGATTCTACTCTCTGCCCGTTAGCGGAGCGACCGTTCTCACGTTCCTCCCTGACTCGACAAATCAGACGGTAAAAACCGGCCCTGAAGGGAACGCTACTCTTGCACAATTGCCACCAGGCAGCTACAACCTGCGCGTTACAGTACCCTATGGAGTACGGTCTGTCGTTAGTACCAGTGTTCTAGGACCAGTCAACATCTCGATCCCTGTCTTCAGCATTGCAGAACTTCTCACAGTAATCATGCCTCCAATCGCCGTTGCCATCGCAGTTGTACTATTGGCCTTGAAGAGAGAACACGCTCGTCGAGTCGCCATGCCAACTACTCCGCCTTACCCAATTGCAATCCCGGTAGCCTTTTGTGGAGCTTGTGGAAAGCCTCTCAGCCCAGCGGAATTTTTCTGCACGACGTGTGGAACGCCTAGATCTAGGTCTACCCAACCCTCGCCCACACCGCAACTGCCTGCTTCCTCATCGGCCCCACCTCCACCACCACAATGAGCATTTTATTCGCGGAAGTCTTATAGTAAACACGTTCGCGCCGTCGCTTCCGATACATTCTTGCCTCTACGAGTAGGGATTGTCGGAGTCGGATATTCGGGCTTCGACTCGATGACTCCTGGACTCTCAACCCGAGAGCTAATGTTTGAAGCCGGAAGCCGGGCCTACGAGGATGCTGGAATAGACCCTCGAAAAGACGTCCAGAGTTTCATTTGTTGTACTGAAGATTTCTGGGAGGGAATCAGCATAACTGACGAATACATGCCCGACCAGCTCGGGGCCGTCCTCAAGCCATTGTGCACCATTTCATCAGATGGAATCGTTGGCCTAGCAACGGCGTATATGCACATTATGTCGGGAATAGCGGATGTTGCGGTTGTGGAGTCTCACAGCAAGATCTCAGATGTTCTAAACCCGGACGAAATCTCTAGCTTCGCACTAGACCCGATCTACAATCACCATGTTAACGCGGACCCGAGATTTGTGGCTGGGCTGGAAATGACCCGCTACTTGAAGGACACTGGAACAAAGCGAGATCACTGCGCGCAGGTTGCCGTCAAGAACAAGAAAAACGCCCTGCTGAACCCTCGTGGAGTTCACGGAGCAAACTTGGACAAGAGGGCTGTGCTCAGCTCGAAGGTTGCGGCTTCCCCACTTACCGAGTTGGAATCGAGTAAGACTATCGATGGGAGCATCGTGTTCGTTTTCGCATCGGCTCAGAAGGCCAAGAAGCTCAGCAACCATACTGTCTGGATCAACGGCATTGGTTGGAGTTCTGATACGCCCTGGATAGAGGATCGCGACATGTCGAAGGCTGCGTACGCGGAACAGTCAGCAGCTCGCGCATACAAGATGGCAGGAGTACGAAATCCCGCAACTTTCTTTGACCTCGCTGAGGTGGATGATACTTATTCCTACAAGGAACTTCAGAGCCTCGAAGCCCTCAAACTCGCCGCAAAGGGCAAAGCGGGCAAAATGGTCGAGTCAGGCGCCTTCAACAGAGACGGACGCTTGCCTGTAAACGCGTCGGGCGGGTCCCTTGGGGTTGGACACCTGTTAGAGGCAACTGGCCTTCACAGAGTGCTCGAGGCCGTTCTACAACTCCGAGGACAAGCGGGACGCTTACAGATCCCAAAGGCGAAGAAAGCTCTGGTTCAGAGCTGGAGAGGAATACCCACCGCTACTGGAGCCGTAGCGGTGTTGGGAAACTAGGAGGTATCTAGTAATGAAGAATCGAGTCGCAATTGTTGGAGCAGGCATGACACTGTTCCGTCGCCGAATGCTAGAAAGCCCGAAAGAACTCTCGTTCGAAGCGACAAGAATGGCCTTGGACTCCGCGGGACTTGAGCTGAAAGATATCCAATCTGTGGTATCTGGCTCAGCCCCTGACGCGTTCGACGGTATGCACATGAAGGGAGAATACCTTCTAGATGGGATGGGCGGGATAGGCAAGCCCAACCAGCGGGTCTACGTTGGAGGTGGAACTGGGGTCTTCACGCCTATTGGCGGATGGTGGAACGTTGCCTCGGGAATGTACGATACTTGTCTCTGTGTTGCCGAGGAAAAAATGTCGCCTTTGCATCCTCATCCTCAGTATGCGTTCTGGAGCATCTTCGACCAGATCTTGGAGAGGCCGCTCGGGACGACGTTGTTGTGGATTTTCTCATTGGAGATGAGGCGATACATGCACAAGTATGGGATCAAGGAGGAGGAGATTGCAAGCGTTGCGGTGAAGAACAAGGGAAACGCGGTGGATCATCCTTGTGCTCAGCTGGGCGCCAAAATTACTGTCGAGGATGTCATGAACTCCGAGCCTATTTGCTGGCCGGTGAAACGGTTGGACGTGAGTCCTCCCAGCGACGGCGCGGCTGCAGTCGTGCTTGCTTCCGAGAAAGTTGCCAAGAAACTGACAGATCAACCTGTCTGGCTGGACGGTGTAGGCTGGACCCTTGATTCAACACACTGGACGAACCGTGACCTTGCCTATCCAGAATATGTTGAGAAGGCTGCCTGGATGGCGTACAAGATGGCGGGGATCAAGAAGCCCCGGAAAGAGATCGATATCGCAGAAGTATACGACCCGTTCGACTACAAGGAACTTCACCACATGGAAGGACTGCAACTCGCAGGAAAGGGAGAAGCTCCCCAGATGGCCGTTGACGGCGTTACGCAGCGGGACGGTGATCTGCCCGTCTGTCCCTCCGGAGGACTATTGGGGGTTGGTAATCCAATCGCGGCCGCTGGGATGATGAAGATCTGCGAGGTATTCTGGCAACTTCGCGGGGAAGCAGGCAAGAGACAGGTGAAGAAAGACGCGCGGACAGGTCTCGCCCAGGCCTGGGGCGACCTGATGCAAGTTGGAACCGTCGCGGTAATGAGATCTTAAGGGAGAGATGAAAGTGTCCCAGAAGATCACAAGCTATCCAGGCCACGAAATTACGCCGGAGGATATTAAGGAGGGAAAATATCTTGATGCTGTCTACAAGTTTGAGCCCAAGTACAGCTGGGCCGCAGGCGTTGCAATCAGCCGCTTCTTAGCCGAGCTGAAAGAGGGAAAGATAATCGCAAGAAAGTGTATGAACTGCAAACGGATCCTCGTCCCACCACGAATGTACTGCGAGCAATGCTTCAGGCCCACCGACGAATGGATCCAGATCAAGGACACCGGGACCGTCAACACCTACTCAATATCTCACGTTGGAACTGACGCGAGACGATTGAAAACGCCCATCCTCGTTGCAGTCGTCGATCTCGATGGCGCGACTCCTGGAATGGGAATCCTCCACAACCTTGGAGAAGTTGAGCCGTCAAAGATCAAAGTAGGTATGAAAGTCAGAGCCGTATGGAAGTCATCCAGCGAACGGCAGGGCGCAATCACAGACATCCGCTACTTCAAACCAATTGGAGACGAGTGAGAATGCCGATCTTAGAAAAACTCACCCAGCCGGGCCAGGCTCGGCACTGGACCGACAGCATACCTCTGGAATTTCACTACACCGCTGGGGTTGCGGGTGAAGAGTTTCGCCGTGAGCTCCGAGACAACGGTCGCTTCCTAGTATCGAAATGCTCCAAGTGTAAGAGCACCTACATTCCGGCCAGAATGTACTGCCCCAACTGTTTCATCGAGATGAAAGACCAGTTCCCGATCGACACGCCAGGTTATGTCTACAGCTTCACTTCTGTCAATAGGAACAGATCAGGCTCTGACACTGACTCGCCGATAACAGTGGGCCTGGTAAAGTTTGAAGGCGTCAAAGGAGGAATAGTCCACCTACTTGACGCGGAAGACCCTGATAGCATATCAATCGGGATGAAAATAGCGCCATCTCTCAAGAACTTGTCAGAACGTACTGGCGCTATTACCGACATTCTTGCATTCAAACCGATCTCAACTGGGCCCAGCAAGATTAGCGTCGAGGGTGGAAGAGCAGACAGACAGACTGCAGAAAGTATGGATGACCAGGCCAGATCTCTTCTCCACTCTATCGAGGAATCAGGATATCCGATTGAGGAAGATGAGATGACAATATCCTCGCTTAGGAGTAAGATAGGCAAAGGCGAACCTCTTACGCGTGAAGAGGACAGGCTACTTCACAGGCTTGGGGACAAGGCGAGGGACTGGCGGAAAGCGGTAAAGAGCTCTTCTGAAACCGAGCCCGGCGACACTCTCTCAGGCTAGGTTAGACCACTTCTCAGCCATCCCAGCGGGTTCTGCTTAGCCGAGAGGACCCTCCTCGGGAGGAAACGAGGCGTCTACGCGTGGAGTACCATCTGGATAGAAAGAGACGAGCTTGGACTGAGAGTCTGGAATCGCGTGGCTATTACATTTTTTGGCCGCATTCAGGACAGAATTTGGTCCCCGCGGCGACTGGTTTGCCGCAATTGGGACATGGTGTCGTAGCTTGAGCGGCAGGTGCTATGAACATGGTGGCTCCACAGTTGGGGCAGAACCGAGCTCCTTGTTGTACACCGTTTCCGCACTTGGGGCACGCGACTAGTGCAGCCTGCGGTTGTACTGATGGTTGCATCTGCGCGTTCATCACTTGAGGTATCAGGACCATTCCTGCTCCGAAGCCTGCTCCTGGGGAGGAGCCGATGCTTGATCCAATGTCCTTAGCGGTCTCCATCCTCAACACGTCTGATGTGGCTGCCTTCTGTTTGATCCAGAAGAGCCGGTCGCGGAACTGATCCGAGGTGTCGATGCCTTCGAACTTGAAATCAACAAGGTCGGTTCCGAGTCTTTTGAGAGCATCGTTGATGTTTACTTTCACTGTGACCGATGCTTTGTCGAGCTGGGTGAATGCGGTCTGAAGATCATATTTCGACATTTCATCGATGACTCGTTCGTTAATGAAGCCTCGTATGAAATCGTCCACTTGCTGCGTGTTATAGGCTCCTTGTCCACCGACAACCTCGTTTACGAACAGGTTGGCGTCTGTTATCCTAAACCACGCTGTCCCATGAACCATTAAGGGGGCGAGTTCAGTAGTCTGAGCCTTTGCGCCCCACTTGCCGGCGAACTGTTTGGTAGAGACGTAGATGACGGTGGCTGTAAAGGGTGTCTTGCCGCCGAAGAAGATTCGGTATGCCGAGGTTATCAGCGGCAGGTTCAGAGTTGTGAGAGTGTGTCTACCTGCAGGGAAGACGTCGTATGCTTTACCGTCTTTGAGAAAGACAGCCAACTCATACTCATGAACGACTAGCTGTGCCGCGTTGGTGATTTCCTCTACTGGGTATCGCCAGACGATGTCGTCTGGGCCTGCACCTCTCCACTCTATGACTTGTGGCATTTACTGCTGGACTCCTAGGATTACGTCTTTGCGGCCGTTGTAAGCGGTCTCGAGGGCGTCGACGGCTTTCATCGCGTCTGAAATCTTTCGCCTTGCGTCCTGAACATGTCCATTGTCCACGGTATCTTTGAGGCCTTGGATAGCAGTTGTCACACTGTCTGTCATCTGCAGTAGTTGCATGTCATAGTCCATCATTCGGTCCAGATCTGGTTCTTTGACTTTTGTGACATCAAAGAAGCCTGCGTATCCGTATTCTGAGTGATTGATCCGTTCGACAACTCTGTCGAGTCGTGCCATGAGATGGTCAGTGTCGTCCCATGTGTCGTTGATGCCTTGGTTCACGAGTGATCTGTAGGTGTCTTTGGCTTGTGCCTCTGCGCTGGATAGTTTCTGGTAGATCTGGTTTCTGATGAGCTTGTCTGACTCACGTCGTATCTCTTTCTCCTTGTATCCGTGGAATCCCGGAATTAGAAGCATGATTTTCTCTTGGAGATTGGTCTGGGATTTCGCCCGGTCGTAAAACGAGCTGCTCGGCTGGCTCAACTTCGAACCTTTCCTCTGATACGTTCAGATTTCACGTCTATGTTACTTTTAAGGGTGTCAAAACCGCGGCTGTTGAAATCCGGGACTAGCCATTTGTCTCCAATCATCATAATCCATCCTTGGGATAGCTGGACCCGAGGGAGGTTCGTCTTTGTGATCAGGAAGGGGGTCACGGTTAGCATTCCGGGCGGGTTACAGAATGGCTATGTCGTGAATCACAGGGCCGCAGGTGTTGCGCAGATGAAGACTATCAATACGGAAGAGACAGTCGTACGAAGCCATTTCATCGACTGTCCCAGCTGCAAGACTCATACTCTCAAGCTCAAACGAGTCGTCCAGGTTGGACGGTGCAAGAGCTGCCACGAGTCATACAAGATTGCAATAGTGTATGTTAAGGAGGGAAAGAAAACTAGGGCTCCCGCGAAACCGCTGACTGCGAATACTGCGGTGAGTCCAGACGCGACACTGCCTTCTTGGCAGGTGCCATCGGACAGTTCCCTGTTCGGGCCCTCATCATCTGAGAATAATTCGATATTCTCGGACTTCAGTTCCAGCGTCACCCAGGAAGATCAGAACCGCGAAACCTCGACAGGTAGCGAACAGTAAAAGCCGGCATTGACTGGATAGCCTGCGGGCAATCAGTCCTTCCGTTCAACCTCTCTTGCGTCACGAGGTGCTCTGTGCAATACCCCCCTATTTTTGATTGGAAAATTTTCTGTCTGGCACGGATAATCAGCGAATATTACGATTCAGGGCAGGATCCGGGGTTTGATCACAAAGCAAGCTAACGTGTAATCTAGGTCAGTTCCCGAACAATTTGGGGGCGAGAATTTGACGGTGTCCCAGATTCCCAATCTGGCTTCTCTTTAGGCTTAGAAGCTAGAAAGGGACCCGATTAAGGTGCGATTTACCAGTGGTCATAGTGTGTGAATTTCTCAATTGGCTTTCTCTTGGGACGACCGAGTCTAACAGCTGGATAGCCTAGATAGACTAGGCATGCGATCTTAACATGTTCCGGAATCCCAAGTAGCTTCTTGACCTCTGGTTCTCCGCGAGTCGGGGTTGACCCGTGAACAGTCAGGCAGGTTGCGAGACCTAGCGCGTGGGCCACAAGCAGCAAGTTCTGGACTGCTGGATATATGCTGGCGTACCGGACCTCCTCACTCTTCCCGACACGATCGAGGTCAACGCAACAGTAGATTATCACGGGCACTTTCTCAGTGTTCCTAAGCATCTCAGTCGCATCGTCATAGACACCGCGCATACGCTGGGACATTCCTGAGCCACTTGCAAGCCTTTCGAGCCATGTTCTCAGCATCGGTTCCTTGAGACGCGTTTTCATCTTCGTATCACGAACCACGACGAACTCCCATGGCTGAGTATTGCTGCCAGAGGCAGCCTTAGACGCGGACTCGAGGACGATTCTCAACTTGCCTTCAGGGACTGGGTCGGGCGTGAACTTCCTGACTGACCGAAGAGAGCTGATCCCCTCTAGTACGGTCATCTCTCGCGGCATACTCGATGGGAACTCGACTAAGGTTAAAGACTCTCGCGCCAACCATAAAATCGCCCAGTTGTCAGGCTCTCGCAATGAGCGGTTGAAAATCGCAGTCGATCTCGACGGGGTCCTCGCTGAAACAATGGAAGCATGGTGCAAACACGCCAACGAGTTTCTGGGCACAAATCTCAAACTTTCCGACATAGATACTTGGGCGTCCTGGCGCAAGCTTGGGATTAGCAGAGAACAATTCTTCCAGTTCCTGGACGAGGCATGGGACGACTGGGAAAGCATTCCGCCCACGGAGCCGAAGCTTGCGGAAAAAGTCCGGAGGATAGCCCGCTCGGGGCAAATCGATGTTGTGACAGGCCGCAGCAAAGAAAGCGTCAATGCAGCAAAGAGCTGGCTCGCGGAGTACAACATACCCTACCAGCGATTCGTGCGTGTCCCAGGATGGAAAGACAAGATCTTTCTCAACTACGACGTATACATCGACGACGCCCCAGAACTGATGCCTCTAATCTCGCGCAACCCGAAAATGTGGGGAATACTATACAGCCGACCCTGGAACAGAACCGTCCCCGAACTACGCCAAGTGTTCAGAGTCGAAAGCTGGACAGAAATCCCGAAATTCTTCAGGCAAATACACAGTTAGCGCCTGAGAACGAGCGGGTTATCTCATGTTTCGTTCCACAGTTCCAACAGGAGGAAAGTAAAAGCTTGCGAGCCACGAGCTAATCCTCTTTGGAATCTTTATACCGAATCATATCCTCCAATAGATTTCAGCGAAAGGTCCTGCGATGAAAGGCGAGTATAAGGTTCC
Organism: Candidatus Bathyarchaeota archaeon; assembly: GCA_005884605.1. Next base: position 2,613 of record VBBE01000085.1, on the reverse strand, counting down.
AGAAGACGTCTATTACACGAAAGAGCACGAGTGGCTCCGGCTAGAAGGTGACAAGTGCAGAGTCGGAATAACGGACTATGCTCAGAACTCGTTGCACGAAATCGTCTACGTCGACCTTCCAAAAATAGGCGCTAAGGTAACCCACATGCAAAGTCTCGGCACGGTCGAATCCGTAAAAGCCGTCGCTGACGTCTACTCCCCAATCTCAGGTACAGTTATCGAGGTTAACAACACGCTCTCAGATGCTCCCGAACTGGTCAACAAACACCCGTACGGAGAAGGATGGATCACAATAATCAAGCCGGAAGATTTGAAGAAAGAACTGGCCGGTCTCATGAAAGCCCCCGACTACAAGGACTTTTTGAAGAAAATAACCGAGAAAAAATAAGAGTCCGAGAGACGATACTTTTGGTCGCCTAGGAAGTTTATCTTCGAGACATTCCAATCCTACCACTGACTAGTGCGGTTTATGGCCCAAGAAGCCTTCGCCCTCCTCTCCTCCCCACTGAAAGGCCTACTCGAAGAGACAGGAATCTCAAAACCCACCCCACCACAGATTGAAGCAATCCCTCTGATAGCGCAGGGCGATAACGTCCTCATAATCGCCCCCACAGGTTCAGGCAAGACCGAGGCAGCACTACTTCCATTGATCGATAGACTGATCCGGAACCACGATAGACAGGGGATCTCACTCGTCTACATTACACCGCTTAGGGCGCTGAACCGAGACCTTCTCAAGCGACTCCAAACATGGTCCAACAAGCTCGGCTTCTCGGTCGAAGTCCGACACGGCGACACTCCGGCCAAAGACCGAAGACGAATGGCAATCAAACCCCCCGACCTTCTAATCACAACACCGGAAACTCTCCAAGCTGTACTGCCAGGCAAACGAATGAGAGATCATCTTCGTCACGTCAAATCCGTCATTATTGATGAGATTCACGAGCTGGCAGGCGACCGTAGAGGAGTCCAATTGACCGTCGGGCTAGAGCGCCTCAGAGAGATCTGCGTCAACGGTTTCCAGAGAATCGGACTCTCAGCCACGGTCGGCAACCCCGAAGAGATCGCACTATTCCTCGGAGGCGATCAGCCTGTCAAGACGGTGCAGATTCCACTCAACAAGTCGACCGCGTACAAGGTAGAGTATCCGGCTCCAGGAGAGGAGGATCGAGACCTCGCTCGACAGTTATACACTACACCTGAGGCGGCGGCGCGGCTTACTCTCGTAGACGATCTGGTAGAGGCTCATGATTCCACACTAATCTTCGTTAACAGTCGAGTCAACGCCGAGCTGCTCGGATCCAAGTTCAATATGATGGACCGGAAAATAATGGTCCACCACGGCTCGCTCCCGAGAGAAGAAAGAGTTCGAGCCGAAGAAGCTTTCAAGGCTGGAGAAATCAAAGGTCTGGTATGCACCTCCACTCTTGAGCTCGGAATCGACATCGGATCCGTTGATCTAGTAGTACAGTACATGTCCCCGAGACAAGTAAACAGCCTCGTTCAACGCGTAGGGCGGTCAGGTCATACACTCACCAGAACCTCCCAAGGGGTGCTGGTTTCAGTCTCGACCGAGGACATCCTGGAATCGGTCGGAGTAATCGAGCTCGCAAGGGAGGGGCAACTAGAGCGTACTAGTATCCATGCTGGAGCGCTAGATGTGCTCGCCCATCAGATTACCGGAGTGCTGATGGACTCTGACGGAAGCCTTGAGATCTCACGAGCCAAGACCATCATCAAGAGAGCCTACCCCTACCGAGATCTAGAAGATGGCCCACTTGACAAAGTCATCGAATTCATGCGCAAGATGGGATACCTCAAGAAGGATGATTCAGCACTCTACCGCACTTCCAGGACCCGGTTCTACTATTTCGAAAACCTGAGCATGATCCCAGACGAACGCCGCTACCTGGTCGTGGATCTCACCAGCCAGCAAAACGTTGGCATACTAGGCGAAGAATTCATGATCACCAAGGCTCGCATTGGACTCAACTTCATCGTCAAGGGGCGGGTCTGGCAGATCAAGCAGATCACAGACGATGGAAAGGTCTACGTTCTTCCCATTGTCGACCCGACAGCTGCTATCCCTGGATGGGACGGGCAGATACTTCCCGTGCCCCGCGCACTTGCAACCAAGGTCGGAGTCTACCGATCCATCATGGACAAGCTAATTGATGAAAACACCACGAGATCGACAGCGGTTGAGACCCTCTCCCAGCGTTGGCCTTGCGACACCTATGGATTGAGACGACTTATTGAAGAGATAGAAACCCACAAGGCTACTGGAGCGCCTGTTCCAACCGATCAACGAGTCCTCATAGAAGGATTTGACCGATACATCATCCTTCACACCCATCTCGGAGACATACTCAACTTCACACTTGGAGAAGTTATCGAAGAACTCTTCCGCCGCCAAGGCCTCGTCCGAATGTGGTGGTCGGACCCCTACCGAATTCTGTTTGAGATGACCGCTGACACGTCTGACCTGGATCTCGAGGATCTGTTCCTGAAACAAGTGTTCGGGGTCGAAGAGCCTGTGCTAAGCGGAGCATGTCACGGAGTGCTTCATCGTCACTTCCCATGGCAGCTCTATATGAAACATGTCGCCGAGAG
>VBBE01000132.1 GCA_005884605.1 Candidatus Bathyarchaeota archaeon | reverse complement strand
CTTCGTGATTGGCGGGATCACGGGAGTGTACCTTGCTTCTGTGGCTCTTGATCATGCGTTAAGGGGCACGTATTTCGTCGTGGCTCACTTCCACTACATCATGGTCGGCGCAAGTATAATGGGGCTGATCGCCGGTTTGTACTATTGGTTTCCGAAACTTACCGGAAGAATGTACAATGAAACTGTTGCTAAGGTCCACTTTGTCGTTTCGTTCATCGGGTTTAACATTCTCTACTTTCCGATGTTTCTCTTGCTGGATATGCCCCGGAGAATACAGACATACGCCCCCAATACAGGATGGGGACCACTAAACTCTCTTGCGACTATCGGGGGCTTCATATTCGGGGGTGCCCAAGTACTTCTCTTCGTAAACCTCTTCTTCAGCCAGCGGAGAGGACTGCCCTCTGGGTCGAATCCATGGGATGGCTGGACGCTAGAGTGGTCCCTCCCTTCCCCACCCCCGGCCCATGACTTTGACACCATACCGACTATTGCTGAAGATGGAACGTATCATTTCGGGAACAGTCCGGGACTGCCGAATGGCGCTGGGTATCCAAATGGCTCAAAGCTAGGAAACGGTTATTCACACTCTCACCTCGAAGGCCTAAGCGCTTGGCCGGTTGTCGTCGCCTTCGCGGCGTTCATCTTCTTCCTCGGGTTAACTATAGGACAACCTAGCAATCCGACGACTCCAGTTACCTTTCAGCCCTTCTGGCCTTTGATAGCAGATGGAGCTATCCTCGGCGTCATCGCGCTTTATGGTTACAGCAGAGAAAGATTCCAGGTGCACGAAGAGACCCATGTTGAAAGCTGGCCATTCCGAGAGGTCCCTAACGTAAAACTTGGAATTTGGACGTTCTTGGGTGCCGAGGTCATCTTTTTCGGGGTACTCATTGGCGCGTACTTTTTCGTTCGAACTAACTCTCCGACGTGGCCCGAAATCGGATCACTATTCGAGATCCGGAACGGGTTTGCGATGACTCTTGTTCTGCTGACAAGCAGTCTCACAGCGATAATGGCTCTCGTCTCGGCAAAAATAGGATCACGAAACGGGTTGATCGCAAGTTTGCTAGCCACGTTTGGACTTGGGATTTCGTTTCTTTACATCAAAGCAACCGAATGGTTCTATCTCGGAACACATGGTGTCTTCTCAGTCGCAAACGGCCTCCCAGCAACCAGCTACTTCATCACCACAGGAACCCATGGAGTTCACGTTTTCGCGGGCATGCTCATGACTTTGTATCTGTTAGCCAACACCCTAAAAGGCCGCTACCTCAAGGGTGATCATCAAGCGATTGAGCACTTCGGTCTCTACTGGCACTTTGTCGACATAGTCTGGGTCTTTCTCTTCCCATTGTTCTATCTCATCTAGGTGATCCAATGAACACTACATACCTGTACCTTCTCGTCTTCGCGATTCTCGTGGGAAGTACCGACATAGAAGTCAACATTGTTGCACTATATCCCTCAGCGTCAACCGGTGTAGCGATGCTCTTCGGAACAATCGCGCTTTCTTATGGCGTAATCGTGAGCATTCTCCTGGGATTGGCCGGGATGAAAGCACTGCTCATCGCATTGTTCTACCAGCACCTCAAATACGAGCCGAGATCTCTCTCGTCGTGGGTCCTAATTGGACTCGTCATCGCCTCATTATTGATGTCCTTAGTCTTCATCCAGCTGCATGTTCACTGAGAGTCATTGCGGATGAGAGGATCGCGACCTTGTCGTTCCGAATGAAAGGTAAGGAGTCGGTCTATACCATGAATATGCACAGGTAAGGCCACTTAGGTGGCGAATTCACTCCATGATTAGCCAACGACTCTCTGGCCGGGTTCCCTCATTGGCAATCGTTCTCCTCGGCACACTCCTAGTGATCTTTGGATTCACCGCGTATCCCGTCGTAACCGCCTTGATTCCCACGAAGGTATCTCGTAGCGAAGACTTTGTGATAGATTTCGCGTATTTCGCCTTGGGCGTTGACACACTCGGACTATGCACACTATTCTATGGCGCGACCAACTTTTTGACTAGCTGGTCAACAGGCGAAGCCCCGGGGCCCTCGCCCTCTATTGTTGGAGTAGTCGCCGCGGCCTTTGCCAAAAGTCGATATTCCCGGCTGCTCATCGCGTCTTCTTTCGCATATGGCATATTCTATGCGTTCGCTTCCGGGTTAATCGTTTTTCAACCTGCTCTCAGGTTCTCAGATGTATATCACGTTGGGATACCCTCGCTGGCTATCGCAACTTGTTGCGGGCCAATCGGAGAAACCCCACAAGTCGTTGCGTACATCACTCAACACATAGGACTCCTTCTCGTTCCGGTCAACCTGCTTCTCCTCTTCTCAATTTCATGGCTCGTAGGTGTAAACGCGGGCTTTGCAGGTTATGTCCTATCGTTTCGAACGAAGAACGCTAGTATGGGCTGGTTCGGAGGGATAGGAGCCTTCATCGGCCTTTTTACCTCATGTCCAACTTGCGCAGGGCTCGCCATCATTTCAGTGCTCAGTGGAACTGGCACTCTGTCCGCCTCGTTCTTTCTGGGCTCCCTTCAAACCGTGTTCGTTTTTGTAAGCATACCAATTCTAGTCGTGGCCCCGTTAGTATCAGCAGTATCGTTACGCAACTTCAATGGCGGGAATTGTATAATATCTTAGTGCTACAGAAGATTAAAGTCGCTTCCCTAAGATCCGATCATTCTCAGATATAGAAAAAGAGAGGTGGGAATAACGTAGCGCGTTTGTGTTAAGGCGATGAGCTAGTTTGCGTAGATGATGCCTTTCATCCACGGGTGGATAGTACAGTAGTAGTGATATGTGCCCTTGACTGTGAATCCGTGGGAGAAGGTTCCCCCGTGCGAGCCGAGGCTGTTGGAGGTAAACGTATCTAAGCCATTGGCGTTCAAAGTGGCATTTGTTCCTACGGTATGCTTGACGCCGCCGTCGTTTCTCCAGACAACTGAAGGGCCGTTTACCGTTGCGTTATACGTAGCGGGATTGAAGAGGCAACTAGTATCAGGAGGGGTGGCTCCGCACGCTGAATCGTCCTGTATGAGGACGTTCGCGCTCGTTGGGGGTGTTTGGGTAAGAATGTAAGCTGCTACTCCAACCACGATTAGTATTACTACAACTATCGCGATGAGTTTCCATGTACTGCTCTTAAGCTTCGGTGCTTGAGGTGTCGTTGGTGTGGTTTCCATTTTTTCCACTTGAATAACGCTGGGCTCGTTGCTTTTGGTATAAAGGTTGTTTCAGGCATCTACATACCG
>VBBE01000131.1 GCA_005884605.1 Candidatus Bathyarchaeota archaeon | reverse complement strand
GTTGAATGATTTCATGAAACGAATAGAGGATCGCAATACCCCTGTTCCTATGTCAGCTTCTCAATCCGATCGCAACCTGCTTTCTCGATTGAGCTATGCGACCCTTTGCGACCAAAGTGAATGCTTCACGTTTGGTTCAGGTATTCAAGGAGCCTTAGCAGCCTGCCGGAACGCTTTTGAAATTGAGGAGATCGCGAGGAACAACCATCTGAAAATATCCTATGTCGACAACGATGATCTCACAGAACTTTCGAAGAACGCTTTCTTGATGTCGACGATTCGAGTCGAGAAGAGCGAGGTCGTTGAGAGCTGTGTTAGTCATAAGCTGTTTCCGCCGAAATCGACCCGTCACTTGATCCCGTCTCGGCCGCTTGGTCTTGGGGTTCCCCTGGCCATGCTAAAGAACAAGAATCATGCAGAAGCGGAATCCGCATTCGTCCAGCACATTCGCTCAAAACATATCAGGAAATTACCTAAAGGATCGAAAGTAGGGAGTAGAAGATATCTGGAGGAAGTGTTCCTATTTGAATGAAACCCAAACTACAAGCCAATACAGCTACACAATCAAATTGATCGGAGTCCTTGCCACCGCGGCTGGCACGCGACAAGTGTCGCTAGATTCAGAAACCGAACTCTCTCTCACCGACGTTATTTCGAGCCTCCTCGCGCGAGTAGACAACCGCCAGTTCAAAGATCTACTCATAGACTCGGCAACGAACAATCCCCTTCCCAACGTTATCATGCTTTTAGACGAGCAAGACTGTAACCTGTTCCAAGGCTTGCGAACGAAACTCGATTCGAAAACGGTAGTTACAATAATTCCCGTGGCGCACGGGGGCTAAACTTCAACAATCTCGCATTTCAACCGCCTGATAACATCGTCAGCCTTGTCAACCTTGACCTTGAGCGTATACAGCTGACTGGGGGTTCTAAGCTTCAGCTTGACGAGGTCCTTAGAACGTTTGACTCGGCACTCATGCGCTGTTTCTGACAGCCCGACAAATTCGTCGGTGTTGGTGACTTCAGCCGGCATCGGTGGACAAGGTGGGGGTCGGGATCGTCCCACTTTAAACTATTGCGCCAGATCGAACAGTTGCTATCATCCATGAAAAAGCTGTTCTGGACCGAACAGTGTTAAGCATTGATCAGCTCTAATATCACTAGCAAGAAAGAGTTTCGCAAGGCTCCGCTATGATTCGCATCGGAATAATCGGGAAAACAAACACCGGAAAAACAACCTTCTTCAACGCTGCAACCTCCAGCACTGGAGAAGTATCAACCTACCCTTTTACGACCAAGAAGCCCAGCACTGCCACGGGCCAGGTGCAAACGCTCTGTGTCTGCCGAGAACTAGATGTCGCTGACAAACCAAGAAACTCAACTTGCATAGACGGTTGGCGATTCATACCAATCGAAGTCATAGACCTCCCTGGACTCATCAAGGGAGCCTTTGAAGGAAAAGGACTTGGAACTCAATTCTTGAACGTGGCATCGCAGGCCGACGCACTCCTACACGTAGTCGACGCATCTGGTGGCGTAGACGCAGAGGGAAAAATTACACATCCAGGAATGGGAAACCCAGTCATCGACGTTTATGACATCGAGGAGGAATTGATCCTATGGTTCAAAGTAGCTGTCGATAGGGCACTTCAGAGAACCAAGAAAAAATCACTCAAGACAGGATCCTTCGACAAACCAATATCGAAGGAAATGGCAGGCATTGGCGTCAAACTAGAACACGTCTCGAAAGCCCTCGAACAGACAGACTTGTCCAAAAAACATCCCAAGGATTGGAAAGATTCAGACTCTCGAGTGTTTTCGGAAACCCTTCGAACAATCTCGAAACCTACCGTGATTATTGCCAACAAGATGGATTTGGCTTATTCCGAAAAGAATTTCGAGAGGCTCCGTGAGGAATTCAAATCACAACTAGTGATACCAGTTTGTAGCGAAGCAGAGGTGGCGCTAAACAGGGCTGAGAAGAAAGGATTCATCCAGTACGTTCCAGGGGAAGAGGCTTTCAAAGTCATAGACGAATCTCGATTAACCAAGGATCAGGCTTGGGCTCTGGCATATGTTCAGCAGAAGGTCATGACGAAATGGATGAGAACTGGAGTCCAGTTCGCACTTAATGCGGCTGTCTTCAAGCTTCTGGGAATGAACGCTGTTTATCCAGTTGAGGATTCCAAGACACTATCTGACAAGCGTGGCAACATTCTACCGGATGTGTATTTAGTCCCGAAAGGATATGTCGCGAAAGATTTGGCCAGAGAAATACACTCAGAGCTTGCCACGAAAATGCTTCATGCCATCGATGCTAGAAATGGTCTAAGGCTGCCTCAAGACTACGAGCTCAGAGATCGCGATGTAATCTCTATCGTGACAGCCGCGCGTAAGAAGTAGATTTTTCAGCTATTCCTTTAGGAATAATCAATGGAAACGTTAATAATGGAAATTCCCGCCCTGCCCACAAGGATCATTCTGAGATTGAGAACGATATGGGCTTAAGAGTCAACCAATTATTCCAAGTACCGATCGAAGAACAAGACCTCGAAATCGTTGAAAGGAAAGGAGTCGGACACCCTGACCACATCTGCGACGCAATAATGAACGAGGTCTCAGTCGCACTCTCCAAGGAATATCTGAAACGATACGGGCACGTGATGCATCACAACATCGACAAAGCTCTGCTCGCCGCGGGCGAAGTAAAAACCCGCTTCGGCGGAGGGGAAGTCAAACGGCCAATGCTGATGGTCTTCGGGGACCGAGCTACCTACGATGTTGATGGCGATCCGTTTCCCGTAGACGAGCTAGCAGTAAGCACGGCCAAGAAATGGCTGAAAAACCACCTTCGATTTGTCGATCCTGAAAAACACGTCAGATATCAAGTCGAGCTGAAGAAGGGCTCCCAGGCTCTGACGGACATTTTCAAGAGGAAGGGGAAATACTACGGTGCCAACGACACTTCAGCAGCGGTAGGATACGCGCCCCTGACAATCACAGAACGAATGGTTCTACAAACAGAGCACTACATCAACTCACCGAGTTTCAAGAAGGAATTTCCCGAGACGGGAGAAGATGTCAAGATTATGGGAGCTCGCGAAGGAAAGGAACTCAACCTTACTGTCGCACTCGCGTTCGTGGACAAACTCATCGAAAACGAGAACCAGTACTTCAAACGCAAGGCGGAGATTACGGAAGATGTCAACCGCTTCGTGAGAGACAGAGCAAAACTCGATTCCGTCAACGTCA
>VBBE01000130.1 GCA_005884605.1 Candidatus Bathyarchaeota archaeon | reverse complement strand
GAATGGTGAAAGTCTGGGACTGTAAGTCTGCGACGCTCGGATATCTGTGAGTATCGTATCGAGCCGAAGGCGTGCCTGGTGGAGGAAGAGTGTACTGGTACACCGCGAGAACTTGGCTTGCAGGGATTCCAGCGTTGGCTAGATCCCACACATCCGGGATAGCGTTTGCGTCGCCTTCTGTCCAGAAAGTAATCTGGTTGTAGACGCTGTCGGCGGGCGAGATTATTTTGACCACTCTGTGAGCCACAAGATAGCTGGGCGTTGCAGGATAGGGTCTGAAGATGATTATCGATCCGTTGGTGATTGTTGCAGGATCTTGGGGACGGCTGAAAAGAAGGTCTCCCTGCGCGAGCGTGCATGCGTTCGAGTCGAGGTTTGCATTCAACCTCTGACACATGCTCCCTGAAGTCATGTTGAAGATCAAGTCTGGAACGGAGCCATCGCCCCAATCCACCCACGTCGCTTGGACTATACCGTCCGGGTCTGATACGGCATAACTTAGAGCGACCGATTGACCCGTATTCGCTGGGTTTGGTGAGATATCCGAGATTGCGAGGGTGGGGCCTCTGTCGTTTACGGTCTCAGATACCGTCGAAAATCCTTGTCCAGCGAGGCTAGTTACATTCACATCGATCACGTACGTGTGAGATTGTGCAAATTCTGCAGACGTGTATACGTGGGTGACTGTGGTCATCGTGGGGTCCGGGTTCGTGATTGTGCCGTCGCCCCAGTCGATTGTAACCTGCAAAGCTGCAAGGGCGCTATGGATGGTGAAGTTCAGAGTGACGGGTTCGCCAGTGTTCGCGGGATTGGGGCCGGCACTGATGGTCACGGTGGGCGGAGTAACCGGGACGACCGTAATTTCCAACAGAGCAAGGTGGAATTGTAGCCCATTCGTAGCATTGACCAGAATCAAAAAGTGCCCCACGCCTGAGTGGATGATCAGAGTCGCGTTGCTCGTCTGGTCAGCATGGATATTGAGTGTACTGTTGATTGATAGTGAGACGCTCAGGTCGGATGGAATTCCCTGAGCAGTCATCGTAACGCTCCCGCTGAAGTTGTTCAGGCTGGTAACGCTGATTTTCGAGCTTGTCGCGGTGTACTGCTGGGCTGTTAGAAATGGTGATGAGGGTCTAACTGTGAAGTATGGCTCGGTCGGAGTCCAGAGATTAGTATCGATCAACCTAACGTGGACCTGGCCGCTGATCGTGCCGAGATTGCCTGTTCCCTGAACGGTTAATCGATACTCGAGGAGTATTCCTGTCTGATAGTCCCAGGTCCACGTGCCCGTGGCGGTCACGCCACTAGCGGAGCTCGTTATCTTGAGTGTGGTGGTGAGACGGGACGCGCCTGCGAAGACGCTGGTGGTGGTAGTGTTAAAGGTGAGACTGCTCCCGACGACCAATGGGAAGAGCGTTGGAGATCCTTTGAAGGTGTTGCCGCTTACCTCCTGGACGTTCACGGTCCCGTTCAGATAGGCTGTCGATAGGAGGCCGGCAGTCTCGTTACCGACCGTGGCTCCGACTCTGAAAACAGCCTCGTAGCTTCTCAAGTATCGTGCAATATCCGGGATCGCGGGGAGACCTGCCGGCGTCGAGTTCCATGTTGCGGAGACCTGGTACTGGGCCCAGTCTCCTGGAAAGACGCCAGGGATAGACGATACTGGAGCTGCTGTTATCGTTACTGGAATGTCTACGGTGCCTGTGATCGTTCCGTTTGTGGAAGAGATCCGCAGAACATAGTTGCTTGGAGCTGCGGTGGGTGACGCGCTGACAGTCAAGGTTGTCTCTAGTTGTTGGGGTCCTGGGAGAACGTATGGTAGTGGGAATGTTGATGGGTTGAGCGTTGCTTGCAGAGCTGTTGGGCTTGGGCCTGACACGATGCTGGTTGTCATGTCGATTGTTCTCAGGTACATACTGGCGTTGAAGGGAGGATGGGGCATGTACTGTGTGATGAGAGTTGTTCGCGTCTGGCCTGGTCCGAGGATTAGACTGTGGGGATCAGAGAGGAGGCAGAACTGCATTGCGCCGTGGGGTATGACTAGTACACAGAGCTGTGCTGTGTGAGTCTCGTTTCCAGAGGCCGCAGTGACGTCCACCTCGTATTGCCCCGCAGCTGTGGTGCTGTTTGCTGAGACGAAGACCCAGGACACGTCTGTGTAGGTCTCCTTCGGCAGGTTTTCGGTTACGCTCGATGGGTTCACTTTTGCTGTGGGCGCGTTTGGAGGGTTTGGTGTGATTGTTGCTGTGAAGTTGACCGTCCCGCTGAAACCGGTGTGGGTGACTAGGGCGATACTGGAGTAGTTTGAGTAAGGATTCGTGGCCAAGGACGGGGGATTGATTATCGGGAGG
>VBBE01000129.1 GCA_005884605.1 Candidatus Bathyarchaeota archaeon | reverse complement strand
GACTATCCACTAATTTGGGAAACTAACGAGGCCTCCCAACTGAGAAGCAAGTCTGAAACCGAAGCTTGGAGGAAGAGTCTAAGGCTATCCCAAGGAACAATTCCGACAACCACGCCAGCTTTTCCATTACGAGCGGGGAAAGAAGATCTGTCTCGTCCCCTAGACGAAGTGATTCTGATCCGAGGGTCCACTCGAAAATTCACCCGTGAACCCATCTCCTTCGACCACCTCTCGTCGATTCTCCAATCATCTGCGACGAAGATTCCTTTAGACTTCCTTCCAGATAGCGAGACGTTGATTGATTTCTACTTCATCGCCAATGACGTCCAGGGAATCCCTCCAGGATCCTATTTTTACAATGTAAACACAAACTCGGTCGAACAGCTGAAGGTTCTCAACAATCGCACCATGTCGGGTTATCTCTGTCTCGGACAAACGCTCTTTAGCGATGCCAGCGTCGTATTCTTCCTAATGACCAACCTCAACTCCGTTCTCAAATCTCTCGGCAACAGAGGCTATCGAGCAGCCCAGTTTGAGGCCGGCGTCCGGGCGGGGAAGATCTACCTTTCTTCTTATACCCTGGGAAATGGAGCCTCTGGCTCAACCTTCTTCGACGATGCAGTCACAGAATTCTTCTCACCACACGCTGAAGAGAAGAGCCCCATGATCGCTGTCGGAGTTGGAGTGCCTGCTTACAAAGCACGATCGGGAAAGGTTCTTCCGCAAATGACGGCGAAGTCCTAGGCATTCTAGGGACTTGGCGGTCGAGGTTTCGGATTGAGCAGTAATCTCTGTCCCCGGTGTCACAAGCCGATTCGAATACCTGAGGAAGAGGTCATCGTGGTTAGGACAAAGGTTGGAAAGGGCAAGACTGAGGATAGAATGGTCCACAAAGTATGCCCATCGAGCGAACCAGTGGCTCAAGTTGGGGGCCAGCAGTATTGCACCAATTGCGGGCACGCAAAGTTGATTCACTCGCCTAAGTGCTCGTATTCCAGTTTCGACTATAGCTGCGATTGTAAGGAGTTCCGCGGGTGATTTCGACAAACATTCGGTGCGAGTGATCATGAGGGTATAGATGTACGAGATATGAGCAACCGGACGGCTGTTGTCCTGGCTGGGAGCTTGAGATTGGAAGCACTCGATATGAGGCTCAGGGTTCTGAAACGGGGAGCCAATGGGCTCATCTACGCATCGGTGCTTCTCGGAGTCGCTCTCCTGGCGCAACTGTACGCTCTGATGGTGCCTTCTTGGTTGTTGTACTCAATTCTTGCGGGTTGGGTGCTTTACTTGGTTGTCGCAGTTGGAGTGGCGACCGGCCGCGAGAGGGCATATCCTCCAGCTCTTGTCCTCTCAATTGCAACTTTGGCTGTTTCTCTCCCGCAACCCGAGCATTACTCTCTCGCTGACGCTGGACTATCCCTGGCGTCGTTGACCTTCGTTGCAGGGTCATTGCTCCAGGTTGGCGTGTTATTCTTCACAACTTCTTTTCTGATTCTAAGACGAAGACAATCTCGTGCTGAGAACGATTCCAGCGCTACGATAGTCGACGCGGTTCGGCCGCCAGTTCCATAAAGGGGCGATCGGGCGAGGTTGGCCCACGAAAGACCAAATACACACTATTCCTGAAGACACCCCGATGCAGCAGCAGACCGGTGGGGCCCATCCGCGACCACGAATTGAGACACTCGCTGATTTGATTTTCGGGCTCTCGCTTTCGATCGGCTCAATAGCTCTGATAGCGAATCCTCCGAAAAGCACGGGAGAGATAACAACCCACATACTCGCATTCGCCTACACGTTCTTTGTGCTCATCACTGCATGGCTGATCTATACTACGTACATGTCTGTCTTACCAATCGAGACAAGAACAGTCACATTCCTCAATGTGGGACTACTCTTGCTAGTTGCGATTGTTCCATACCTGTTAAACGGTGTTGAGGTGGCAAGTCCTGCTCTAACTCCGGCCGAGGTGTCCATGATCCAGAACTATTCTTCCCAACTCTTTGCGCTAGATCTCGGAGGAATCCTGATGATCTTGGCCACTTTTGCCCACGTTATCAGCTTGGAAGAGAAGAGGCTTGTGGCGCCTGAACTCGTTACACTGTTCCGGAACGGACGGAACCGAATGGCAGTACTCGCGGTTCTGACGCTGATTTCCGTTGCGCCGCAGTTCTGGGAGTGGACGTTGTTAAGCGTCCCGATAAGGCTCTACCTGTGGTATCCACCCTTGATATCTTACTGGGTCGGGAGAGCAGTCCGACCAGACAGTCGCACCTACAAACTAGCTTAGCTCTTTCAATAGGGTTAAGAATCGATTTCCCCTTTATCCTCTGAGCAGAAGACCAGGATTGCTTCGACGAGACTTGAGTGGAGAAGGCTGCAACTCCTAATTGTTCTAACGCTCGTCTTCCTGACGATTCAAGGATGGTTCGGGACACAGTGAACCTGTTCGCCGTCCCAACAGGTCCTGTTACGGTCGAAGCTTCAGCGGGCGGGGCTCTTGACGGCCATCGTCAACGTCGGATCAACGCTGATCATTCCCGCCTTCATCGGCATTGCTATCTCGCACTCGCCGTGACCATGCTCGCTTTCTCCTCAAAATTGAAACCAAGGAACGTCCAGGTATCTTCGATACTAGGCTAATCATGGTTATTGCGGCTATCATCGGCGGAACACTATCCGACCTTTTACAATGACAAAGAACGGCATCCCACCAATGCATTCTACTTCATCGAACTCTACCCCGTGAAGTAGCTATCCATCGGGCACCCTCAAGAGATTCGTGGACACGCACACGGTTTTTCCTAACTGGCAAGACATCAGATGTTCGGAATGCTTCCCAGATTCTGCTTGAATCTAGTCCATATCCATCCGAGACACCCCCAAGTTGCTAGGGAGAATCCGATTACGTAGATCATCGAACCCGAGAGCAGAGTGACGACAAGACCGTAGACTGCCAGAGCTTCGGATT
>VBBE01000084.1 GCA_005884605.1 Candidatus Bathyarchaeota archaeon | reverse complement strand
CTCGAATACGGAATCAAAACACTAACCCTCTACACGTTCTCGACAGAGAACTTCGACCGGCCCGCCGAGGAGGTGAACGCCGTCCTCAAACTCGTTGAGGAAGAAGCACGAAAACTCGGACGAGACAATCGTCTCCACACCCAGAAGGTCCGAGTCAAAGCTCTCGGCAGAACAGATCTCCTCCCGGAAAGCCTCCAAGACGCACTGAAGAAACTTGAAGACGACACAAGCGAGTACACGGGACACTTCCTAAACATCGCAATCGCATACACCGGACGAGCAGAAATCGTCGATGCCACCAAAAAGATCGTTGACGACGTCTACCAAGGAAACCTAAGACCCCAAGACATTGATGAGGGAATATTCCACAAATACCTATACACTGCACACCTCCCCAACCCAAACCCGGACTTGGTAATACGGACGTCAGGTGAAGAGCGTCTAAGCGGCTTCCTTCTCTGGCAATCCGCATACAGCGAACTGGTCTTCGTAGACGTTTATTGGCCCGAGTTTCGAAGAATCGATTTCTTAAGGGCCATCAGACTCTACCAGAGGCGCTACAGAAGATACGGCCGATGAGAGCACGCCACGATTCCGAGTGAGAGTCCAGGGCCCTAGCCTTGGTGTTCATCAAGAGAATCGACCTGCGAGGATTCAAGACTTTCAACAGGAAGGTCTCCGTCAACCTCGGGACAGGATTCACGGTCATAACTGGGCCCAACGGCTCGGGCAAGTCCAACATTCTCGATGCTCTGAAGTTCGCGCTCGGCGAGCTAAGCCCTAGAGAACTCCGAGGCAGAAGCCTATCCGACCTAGTCCACAAGTCACAGGGCGAAGGAGCACGATCTGCCTACGTAGCGGTACAGTTCGACAACAGTGACCGAAAGCTACCCGTAGACTCTGACCTAGTAACAATATCTAGGGAATTCTCGAAGGGCGGCGAAGGAATCTACCGGCTCAACGGGCGACGCCTCTCTAGAAAACAAGTCCAGGACATAATGAGCTCAGCAGACATCCAGGTTACCGGTTTCAACCTCATCTCACAACACGCGGTCACTCGTCTCGCCGAGATCAGCACAGAAGAACGAAGAAGGATTTTGGAAAGCCTAATCGGAATCGGAACCTTCGAGACCAAGAAAGCCGAAGCAAGAGTGCAGCTCCAAGAGGCAGATCTAAACCTCAAGGTCGCCGCCGCGAGAGTTGACGAGGTTAGACAGAGAATAGAGCAATTGGAAAGAGAGAGAAACGACCTTCTCCGGTCCAATCTTCTCAAGACCGAGATAAACAGTCAACAAGCGCGCATCCTCTCCGCCCAAATACTAGCACTCGAAAACCGCCATCAGGAAATGTCACAGACCCTCGAACAGGAACAGATTAAACTCGATCAAGTGAGACATGAAAGAGAAGACTTAACGCAGCAGAGAGCGAAGATCGAACAGGACCGACGTAGCTTCGAGGAGAAGACAGTCACCCAAGGAAACCAAGAACTCTTCGATCTCGAAAGACGCATCGCGGAAGCTAGCAAGGGCATCGTCGAAGCAAAGTCCGCCGCAGAAACAGCGAAGAACCTTGTTGCGACCCGGACAAGACAACGCGAAGCTTTCACGAAACAGGCGGAAGAGTTGGAAACCTCCATCAAACCCTTATCCAGTTCGATCAAAAGCCTCCAGTCACATAAGAAAGTCCTTGAGGAGAAGATAGACGATTCCAACTCCAAGGTCGAAAAGATCAGCCAGAAGCTCACCGCGGCCAGATCATCTATCGACCAGGACAGTAAGAAGCTCCGCGAAGTCCAGGACGAGATCGACGGCCTAGGAAAGGAACTCTCAAACCTAACCGCCCAGAGCAAAGGCAGTTCGACAAAACTCGATCTCACCGCCAGCCATCTGCAAACCTTGGAAGCCCGTCAGAAAGAGTTCGTCCAGCTCTCAGAGGAGCTGAAGACTAGAATCCGCGAAATGGAGAAGCTTCAGAAGGAAGAAGAAAAACGGCTCGAATCGATCGAGCAGAAAACAAAGGAGTACGGCGAACTCAAGGACCAGCGCAGAAAAGAGATTGACGAGGCTCTCGACATCGCAAAGAAGGCAAGAGTCACCGTAGTCGAATTCAACACCCAAAAGAACTTAGCAGACAATATGGGAGCTGAAGACAAGGCCATCGAGAAGATCGAAGAGATGGCCGATGAAGGCGCTCTAAAAGGCGTCTACGGCCGTCTAGAAGATCTCGTCAAGTTCCCCGAAGAATACCGCAAGGCAATTCAAGCCGCTAGCGCCGGTTGGATGAAAGCGCTCGTCGTCAAGAACCTCGAAGTTGCAATCCGTTGTGTTGAAAGTCTGAAACGTACCAAGCTTGGACGCGTCAAGATCGTTCCCATAGAAGATCTCGAACTTTCAGATTTGGAAATAGACTCCGACAACGTCTCTGGAATAATCGGTCCTCTATCCAAAGTAATTCGGTCTGACAAATCCATTACTCCCGCTGTCCGATTCGTTTTCGGGGACACCATCCTAGCCACAACACAAAGAGCAGCCTTCCTGACTGCGTCCAGGGGACAAAGATGCGTCGTAACCAGCGGGGACCTTTACGAGCCGGGCGGAGGTCTCGAGAGCGGCTACTACAGAGCCCCCCTCGAGATCTCGAACCTAGTTCCCCGATCCACCGCGCTTGAGAGCCTTGAAAAAACCGTAAAATCGCTAGAGACAGTCGTCCAACGATCTCGGTCAGACGTTGACCGTATCGAGACCGAACTAGGCGAGCTTCTGGAAGACCGAGTGTCCGCTAGCAAGACCCGAGAGGCCTTGGCAAGGGATGTAGAACTTGCCAAGAAGAGTTTCGAGAGAACAAGAACCTTCCTGCAACAGACAACCAGACGCATTGACAGTCTACAGAACTCCATGACGAAAGAAAAAGTCCTCTTGGATGAAACAGCGGAGAAACAGGCGGAGATGAAGAGGCGGCTAGCAATTATAGAAGAGGAGAGAACAAGACTCAGAATAGATTCCAGAAGATCAGCGCTTTCTCAACTCGAAACGGAACGAGACCAAGCTACCGCCGAGAACCAGGTCATTCTTCGGGAGAAGCTAGAGCTAGAAACGCGTCTCTCTTCCCATCAGTCTTCGCTCGAGACCCTCAGGCCCGGAATCGACCAGATCCGAATACAACTGCGCTCGCTTGACTCTGAAATTCATCGCGAAGAGACACGAGCCAGCGAAGCGCATCAGCGGCTCGAAACGCTTGAGAAAGAGATGAAACAGTTCTACGAGGAGAAGCAGCGGTTGGTTGGAAACTTGGACAGTGTTGGGGCGGAGAGGAAGAAGTACGAAGAACAGTTTGTGGAGATCGAAAAGGCAACTCGAAAGCTTCTACAGATGATGGATCCACTCAATGCAGGCATTACTGATCTAAAGGCGGGTCTTAGAGAAGTTGACGCTCAACTGACAATCTTCAAAGGACAACTCAGGACCCTCGGATTCGAGACGCCACTCGAGACTCACCCGGACCTCATCAAGGAGGCCGAAGATATGAAACGCGTACTCGAACAGGAACGGGACGAGATAGGTGCTATCAACCAGCTCGCTGCGCAACAATACGAATCGCAGAAAGAAGGATACAAACACCTCTCAGTCAGGATCGGAGAACTCGAAAGGGAGAAACTAGCCATCCTAGACTTCATGAACGAACTCGAGAGAAAGAAACATGACACCTTCATGAGCGCCTATAACAAGGTCAACGAGACATTCCAGAGCATCTTTCGCGAAATGACCGGCGAAGGAAATGGAAGAATGGTTCTGGATAATCCGGAAAACCCCTTTGAGGGCGGACTCGATGTCCTTCTCCAGTTCCCCGGAAAAACAGAGCTCACAATCGGAAGCGCAAGCGGAGGAGAGAAGTCGGTCTCAACAGTCTGCTACCTCCTCGCACTCCAACAAATCCATCCAATGCCGTTCTACGTAATGGACGAGATCGACGCACACTTGGATGTGCTAAACGCAAAACGCCTAGCCACCCTTCTAAGGTCGAGGAGTAGCATGTCTCAGTTCATCGTGATCTCGCTCAAAGACACTACAATATCGAGAGCAGAGAGAGTGTTCGGCGTCTTCATCGACAAAGGCAGCAGCCAGATAGTATCCCTGCCCTCAAGAGGAGAGAACAACTGACAGTTCAGGAACAAGCATACTGGCTGAAGGAACCCTATGCTGTCCTCTTTGACCTGATCCACCTTCACCGCGTAAAACCGTGGGACGTAAACCTAGCATATCTGCTCGATGAGCTCCTCCATGAGATGAGAAGTAGAGGATTCATAGACTTCTCCGTCTCCGGCACCGCCCTCCTCTCCTCTGCCATTCTACTACGTATGAAATCAGAGCTCATCCTCAAGATGGAAGAACCTCCGAAGCCTCCGCTCGAGAGGCCTACAGATTTCGTCCCACCACCCCTGTCTTTTCCGCTACGCTACGAATCGACAACCACTTCCGTTGAGGAGGTCATCAAAGGATTACTGGAGGTGTTAACGGCGGAGAGAATGCTTCCGGCAAGCGCACAAATGGTCCTCAGAACGCCAGAAGTGTTCGAACAAGTCGACGATTTTCTTGTCAAGATAGAAGAAAATATCAAAGCCTTCCTCCGAAGACTTCTCAAAGAAGCAGGCCTTGGACCGAAGAAGCTCTCCTTCCTAACCCTTCTAGGAAAAGGGGACCCTCTCGAAGCAGTCAGAATGTTCATCATGTTGCTATTCTTAGCAGTAGAGGGAAGGGTCGGCCTCGCTCAGCCATTAGAGTTCGGTGATATTGAAATCGAGCTGAAATACGATGGAAGCACAAGTTTCGACTAATTCCGCTCAACCGAAAACTGCTGACCTACAGCAGCAACTTTGCGAGGCCGCGCTTTACGTCTCTGGAAGGCCTCTCGACCTAAAGATGATCGGGTCCGTCATTGGCGCTAGATCAGAGGACAAGATACGCGGAATCGCGATGGCAGTTTCGGAGCGTTACAAGATAGCGGAGAGTCCAATTCAGGTCGTGGAACTTCCCGACGGACGTTTTGTCATGCAACTAAAGGGGGAATTCGCCAAGCATGTTCGAAAACTGGCGAACAGACCACTTCTGACACCAGGTCCTCTACGAACTCTATCGTTCATAGCCTTGAAGCAGCCAGTCACCCAGTCCTACGTCGTGCGGGTCCGTGGAAAACTGGCCTACGTTCATGTGAAACAGCTAAAGGACATGGATCTGATTAATGACGAGAGGATCGGGAGAACCAGGATGCTAAGGACAACTACAACATTTGCAGATTATTTCAACCTCAATCATGACCCGTCACTCATGAAAAAGGAATTGAAGAAAGTTCTCCAGCTCGGAGAAGACACTCCAGCATCGGTCCAACCAACAAAACCTGACACTTGACTGTTCCAGTCGCACTATGACTCTCCGAAGAGCACTAAGCGACGGGATATGTTTTCACGGCAGATGTTGCTAGCGGCGCCAACGTCGGTCCCTCTATTCCAATTGTCTCTAACAAATGGCAATAAGTTGGAATCGGATTTCGTCGTCGGAAAAGATATGAGAAGTGAATACCATTCGCCTCATCACGTAGAGCCTCGTAGGCCTCCGCGGCAACTGCGAGACTGCCTCCAGTTGGATCGTCTAACAGTTTTTTCCTGATGTGAACTGGGACAGGTATGTCGAATTTCTGGCTCACAAATAACACGTTGTCCAAGCTGAGTGGAATAGAAACTTGAATGAACAGCGGTACGTTTAGCCCTGCTTCAAGCAGAGCATCTCGGTGCTCAAGCACACTCTCCGAGTCGAAAGCGACGTTTGTAACGATGAAGTCGGCACCAGCATCGACTCGTGATATCGTTCGGGAGATCTCGCTTTCCCTGTTGTCCGCGTGCTGGTTGGTCACTGCCCCAATACATGGGTCGTTCCCACCGTTTAGCGAGGAGATCTCCCGAATTAGCTCGTTCGTTTTGGCAAACTGGTAGGACCCTGGATGGGGCTGTGGAAAAGGGTCTCCGTAAACGATCAGCACATTTCTAAGCCCTTGAACCACGTGGTTGGCGATAGCTGACAAGTCAGACGTGTTGCAATCGCGACATGTTAGCGAGGGGACGGCGGTTATTCCGGCCCTATTGATAATCGAGGCGGAAGCAAGACTTCTGCGTTGGGGCGTTATCGAGAAAGATTTTGGATAGCTTGGGTCATCGTGGCCATTCCTTAAGGCCGGAACCGTGATAGCGTCAACTCTTCCTCTTAGGAGGGACAAATCGCTGGGAACGACTCTGTCTGGAATGAGTTCGACCGTTACGAGGTTGTGGTGCCTCGCCCGATCACTCAGTCTCATTGGTATGCCTCCCTTGCTAGTTCGGCTCCCTTCGTGATGTTTGCGAGCTTCGCGAAAGCTACATCCCACGTTCTGGTACGCAGTCCACAGTCTGGGTTCGCCCAGATTTTCCCCGGGTCCCCTACAATCTTGGTGGCGAACAGAAGTCGGTCTCGTACCAGCTCTGGAGATTCAATCAGGTCTCGTCCCACGGATTGACCTGCCCCGGAGGACACGTTTCCTGTAAAGTCATGAACGTGTGCGACGCCAAGACCGAATTCTCCCTTGTAACCAGCATTGACGAAGTGATTGAGGTCGCTGTAGCCTTCTCGGGAATCCTCATCGAGTCCGAGACGTGACGTGTCTCGGTTGGCGAATTCTAGCGCGAGTTGGTCGCACTTGTCCAGCTTTGGTGCGTATTCTGCGAGAACTTTGTATCCTATCTCGGATGGGTAGCACGTGTGGTCGCTAAACTTGCAATTGAATCCTTTGACTGTTTCGTTCCACGCCTCTACGAAGAGCTCCATTTCTTGGGGTTCTGGGTGAGTGGTCACTGCTGGTTCGTCGATCTGTATCCAAGTTGCTCCCGCGTTGACCAGGTCGCGGATCTCAGGCCGTATGATTTGCTCCACGATGTCGAGGAGGAATTCGCGCTTTGCGTCGATCTTCCGTGTCTTGGGAGAGGAGGCATGTTGCTTCTGGATGTAGTATCCGCTAAAGGACCAATCCACGAGGGTGTAAGGTCCAGTAATCGGGACCTTCACAGCACGGTGGGCGTATTTCTTTACATCCAGAAATTCTGGAACGTAGACGGAGTGTTTTCTAGAGATTCTCGATTCTGCGACTCCTTTGTTGAAGTACTTGTTGTCAAAGGAGTGAACGTGGCCCAGGAGGTTCATCCCCTGCACGGCTTTGATCACGTGCTCGTACATTTCGACTCGCTGTTGCTCTCCGCCTACGCCGTCGTTGTCTACGCCTGTGGTTTCGAATAGGCGGAGGCCATACAAGGTCGAGAGCTCAAGGACCGCTTTGACTCGTTCCTTGTCATCACCAGTATTGAGAAGGCTCTTAGCTCGATCGTGAAAGTCCTGAATGCCCAGCTTCTCAGCCCATTCTTCAGCCTCGAAGAGGTCTTGCGAGGAAAGTCGTTGTCGAAGCCCTTTGGTTCTCCATTTGGGCTTAGCGAGGCTTCCGATTTCTTGAACAGGAAAGAGCTTGGTCATCTGTTAAGTCCTCTCGAACAGTTTGGATGCCTTAGACAGTGCCTCTAACTTTTGATTTGCAATTTCTTGCGGTACAAATTTCAAGTCCGAATTGGAGGCAAAAACCAGATTGTGGGCACCTACTTTCTCTGAGAATTTCCGCGCTGTATCGGCGATCCAGCTTGGATTCTCGACGAAGGACTCCCGCGAGTCAACAACGCCCAGGACGAGCTTTTTTGGGGTTTTTTCCTGCTCTCTGAGCGAGGAAATGTCGGTTTCGAAAAGGTCGATTCCAACGCCGGAGATCGGTAGATCTAAAAGGTCCGGGAGTAGCAGGGCAGAGTCCCCAAAGTAGGTCTGGACCACAAACTCTCCGGGACTATCCTTGACCACTGAGCGAATTGCTCCTAGAGCCAGGTCAACCTCGGACTGATCTCTGAAGCTCTCTCTATACGGTTGATAGACCAAACAAGGCTCGGATAGTTGGAATAGTGTAACGCCTTCATTCCAGAGTTTCTGGACAATCTCTCGTTCGGCAAGCGCAATGTCGACGAGGAGATCAGCATAATTCTTGTAGTGCTTGTTTTCCGACAGCTGAGAGAACGTGTAGGGTCCCGGGAGAGTGATTTTTCGCTCTCTTTTTCCAGTCAAGAGTTCGGCTCGAAGAAAGTTCTTGGGATCAATGTCGCTGGCGGAAGTCTTCCCTACGATGATGGGTTTTTGGTAGAACGTATTAGTGTCAAACCATCTTGAATATCGGGTGCCAGACTCCACTCCTTTGAGGGATCGGGTGACAGGTCTTAGTTGATCTTGCCACGCTAATGAACCGTCGGAAAAATGTCCGAAGCCGAGACTCTCTTGAAGTTTGATAACTTCCTTTGTCTCCTGCTCAAGTTGGACCTCTACCTGGCTCCAGCTGGCCTTTGCCCGCTCGTACGAGCGGGTGAGATCAATTAGTCTCTCTGACCGTGGGTGAATTCCCGCAAGCTGGATTTCCGGGGACATGTTTTCGCTGTCTTTTGATTTATTCTGATTATATAAGTTCTGTCGTACTCATATTCCTTTAGGAATAGGGTCTTAATGTATTCCGATAGGAATAAGAGTACCGACCGACATGTCTGTGGATATGTTACCCTCGTTGGGGGAGATTCCCAAGAAGAGGAAAGAACTCGGACTTACGCAGTCGAGACTCGCTCTGTCCGCTGGAGTAAGTCAATCGATAATCGCAAAGATTGAGGCGGGTTCCGTGGACCCATCTTATACGGTCGTCCAGAGACTATTCAGCGCTTTGGAGAGGGCGGGGGTCGAGAGCCCTGCACGTCGAGTGGACGAGCTCATTAGTCGCCCAGTCGTTTCCGTGGCGAGAACACAACTTGTCCGGGATGCTGTTGACTTGATGAGGCGTAGGGGCTATTCGCAGCTTCCGGTCTTCGAAGGTGGACGATGTGTTGGAAGTATTTCGGAGAAGACTATTCTTGATCGGGCCGCTCGGGGCGAGTCTCTAGAGTCAGTTCTCACCCTCAAGGTTCGCGAGATCATGGATTCGCCGTTGCCTGTGGTCAATAGTGATACTCCGCTCGATCTGGTTCTTGGATTGTTGCAGACCAACTATGGCGTGCTCGTTTCGAAGGGCGAGAACCTTGTTGGGATCCTGACAAAGTCAGACATTCTG
Organism: Candidatus Bathyarchaeota archaeon; assembly: GCA_005884605.1. The sequence continues at coordinate 2,728 of VBBE01000084.1, read as the reverse complement.
AAGACTAAGAGGTAGTTCTCCCAAGAGAAGGATTGCATTGTCTATTGGTGAACGGAAGCCTTCAGGTTGTTTCCGGTGACTATTCGCTTAGGTAACATCATTCCTATTCAAGAACAACTCATGCTGTGTTCTCCTGTTCGAATTAATAGCTTAGGAGTACTCACCATGTTTGGACGCAAGAAGAAAGACGAGAAAGAAGGCGATACAACTGAAGATGTATCGGCATCAGCGTCCGCATCGACTGGCATTCTTCCTGCTATGTCGACTCCGATTCAAGCCCCTTCCGTTCCAGCTGGCTCACCTACGCCTACCAACTTTCCACCCGTGAGTGCTACCAGTTCGTATCAGCCTCCGAGAAGTGCACCCCCTTCTACTCAAGTGGACGAAGATAGTTCGCTTAGTAGACTTCTGCAATCATTACTCAAAGACTTGCCCCCCGACGCGAGCTCGTTTTCTGGGGAACAGCCTAGAGGGTTCACTATGCAGAGCAGTCCAGAATGGGTTCCGCCGAGATCGACTCCTACAAGCAGGCCGATGACGATAGCTCCGGGTGGAAAGAAAGGCCCAGAGCCAGACAAGCCAAGCATAGCCCCTTCACCGCCAGCGCCTCTTGTTCGCCCGACAAAACCTCCTGATTCTGCGGAGCATCCTGGAAAGGAAACAATCCAACCAAAATTCTATCCACCGCCATCAACGGACAAACCGGAGAAACAGGCTCGAGAGGAAGTTCTGAGGCGCCCCAGCGCTCCGAAAGTCTCTCAGAGCTTCGACCATATCTTTGAGCTTACGCAAGGAAGCCTCGAATCTCCCGGTCTCGTGGTTGTGAATGGCAGTCCAGGTTCTGGGAAGACGACTCTGTGCTCCGGGCTCGCGAGCAGTTTTCTGAAGCAGGGAAACCCGTGCATGTTCGTAACCTACGATAAGGCGCCGACTACGCTCAGGGAGCAAATGAAGAAGATGGGCGCGGATCCTTCAGACGCCGAGTCCCAATACAGGTTCTTACTGGTGGACGGGTTTTCGTCCCAGTCCGACTCGTTCAGTTTTGAGCCTTACTATGTTGAGAAGGCTTTTGACTTTGATTCGATACAAGACGCCCTCGTCAAGAACAGTTCCATGTTTATCGGCGAGAAGACAAAGATTCTCTTTGACTCCATCGATCCGGTTGTTGCGAAGGTTTCCTCCAAGGATCTTGTCAAGCGATTAGGTGAGACCTTGAACAAGCTGAGAGACTCGAACGTGACACTGGTCCTCACAGTGGATCTCTCGAAAGCACCCAAGGATGTGGTGAAGTGGTTGGAGGATACTGCGTCCTGTGTTATCGATCTGGACAAGGACGATTCAGATCCGAACGGGCGAGAATTGAAGGTTCGGAAGCTGAACGGGTCCGCGTCAAAGCTTGACCCTGAGACTTTCGAGCTAGACTCCAGCAAAGGACTTGTCTTCGTAAAATAAGCCCCGTCCTTACATCGACGAAGAATTGAAAGGACTATTTTACTCGTCGTCTTTTGGATCGGCCCCCCGCGTTTGCGGCTGGAATGCTTCCAGGGGCACCCATCTGCTCTTCTGGATACCTTTGACCCAGGCGCCCGCTCCATCGATCCATTCGACGGCGCCCTCGATTGTCTCCCCGCTCATCAGTGTCACTTTGACGTTGTCGCCGGGCTTGGGAAGAGACATGACGGAGGCGAACGGGGAGCTGGGCTGGGCTATCATAAAACCCTAACTTGGACTTTCGCACAGTTCCGCGGGCACCAACTCATGCGACGAGATGCCAAAGGGATCCATTTTTCTTGCGAGTTGGTTTCTGTCTGGGTGTGATTCTGGGCTTCTTTGCTCAAGACGGGTTTGTAATCAGCTTGTCTGGTTCGTTTGGTCCCCCGTGTATTCCCCTAGGGATAAACGTGGAAAGTAGCGTTCTAGAAATCGTGGGCTTGGATTCCTAATCTGGGCTTGAATTGGGCGAGTTTCTAGATCCTACGAAAGGTCTAGAGGGGTTCTACGTAGCCGAAGCCTTCACGTATGATCTTGCGCACTTTCTCAGCTCTCTCCTCTGTATTCTTGTCCAGGAAAATCTTGACGATATGGCCTTTCTCGGTCTCGAAGCGCAAACCTTCCTTTCGAAACTTCTCTAGGGCATCGTTCAGGGTGAAATGGTTTCCAAAAGTCGCGACAATAACTGCACGGTTCTTCTTCTTACCACCGAGCCTAATTGCTGTCTTCCTGAAACCCTCGGCCAAACCATAAGCCATCGTAAAACCAACAGCCCTCTAGGATGAGCGAACCTGCTATATGACTATCGGGGGTTCTGTTAACTCTTTGTTGGTTGAGTTAGCTTCGGGGCATCGACTCCAGGGATTACCATAGGCGTCGGGTTCCCCTTCATCGCTTCATCTGCTCCGCCTTGCGCCTCAGTTATGGGAGGCCGGGAACGTGCGAACCTCACCCGTCCCCGCCAGGCCAGGTTGATCCCTGCTACCCTGTCCCGGTCCATTACAATTCTACATTTTCCGCACCAGAGCTTGCGGGTCAGTCGTTTGTCCGATTGGAGTCTCTCCCCGCATCTCGGACAAGTTATGCTGGTAGCTCTGGTCTCACGTCTAGACAGACGGATACCCGGAAGGCCTACCCATCTTGCCTTGTACTCTATCTGTCGCTGGGCCTCGCCGAAACTCCACCCGTTCATTCTGCCACGATACTTTCTACCCTGACCGTTACCCCTACGGTAGAG
>VBBE01000021.1 GCA_005884605.1 Candidatus Bathyarchaeota archaeon | reverse complement strand
GCGCGAATGCTGGGCTGAAATGGGACCATATCATGCTCCCAGAGGTCCAGAATCTCTTCGGCAATTGTCTGATGATGGTCGTCATCGACCCACCGCGCCACGTGGCTGGGAGAATACTGTCGGAAGGGCGCCGCCTCCGACGATCTGTTCTCTGGCATCCAGGTGTTTTGACGAGATTCGGAATGGAAGAGTTCAAAGGAGAGATGGACGGCTTGGACTATCTAGTTTTGAATGAGCATGAGGCGCTGGCGTTCGCTGGTACTCACACGCTAACGGAGTCAGTCATCGCCTTCAACAAAGCGGCGCCGAAGATGAAGATTCTCGTCACATTAGGAAGCAAAGGCTTCGCGTTTTATGATAAAGGGAAACAGTTGAAAATGAAGAGTGTCAACTTGGCAAAGATGGGACGGAAGATTGTTAACACGACCGGGTGCGGAGATGCGTTTGTCGGCACGTTTGCAGCCTACAAGGTACTAGGCTTCGGCGACATCGAGGCGCTAAAGCATGGGAACATGGCAGCAGCTCTCAAGGCGGGTAGGCCAGAGACTCGAGGAAGCCCGACGCGGGAGGAACTTGAACAGTTCTACCAAAAATACTCGGCCTAGCGCCTGTTGGTCGCGTGGCTAGTTCTGGATTCCATGGTTAGTTCCAATAAGAGTTAGTAGAGTTCGCTTTAATTGGCGGGACGCTAACCGTTCTGTTATTGGAGTTTCGCCGTGTCGGCTAGTACTGTCGAGGTCGCGAAGTGGGATCAGGCTGTCGCCTGGCTGCTAAAGAATGAGAATCCGGGCGTTCGATATTGGACCCTCAAGGATGTTCTCGGAAGGTCCGAGAGCGATACCGAAGTTGTATCAACCTTGAACGGGATCGCGTCTTGGGGTCCTGTCGCCGAGTACTTGGAAGAACAACACCCGGCAGGTTACTGGGGAGATGGGGAGGATGTGTACTGGCCCAAGTGGAGTGCAACGGTCTGGGCGCTGATCTTGTTGGGTGAAATGGGTGTTCCCGGGACGAATCCCTCGATCAAGAGAGGGTGCGAGTATTTTCTGCGAGTTATCGATGGGCAGGATCGTTCTTGGCCGCCGCCAAAATATCCTGACGAGGATTTGCGAGGATGGCGTTTGGTCTGGGAGCCCTGTGTAACCGGTAACATGGCACGGACGCTTGCAGAGTTCGGATTTGAGAATGATCCCCGCGTGCGAGAGATGTTTGGATGGCTTGTGAAGTACCAGCGGGATGATGGAGGTTGGAACTGCGAGACTGAGAAACGAGATGGTGGCGCGGTTCACCATAGCTCGTTCATGTCGACGATCGAGCCTTTGTGGGCGTTTTCTTCTCTCGATCCCCAGAAGTGGCCGCGCGGGGGACGGGAAGCGGTGGAAAGAGGCGTGGAATTCATGCTTATGCATCGCCTATTCAAGAGTGATACGTCCGGCAAGGTGATTCGTCCGGAATGGACACAACTCCATTTTCCTCTATTCTACTTCTACGACATCCTTCATGGCCTGCGAGTGGTAACAGCCCTGGGTTTTGGTGGAGATGAAAGGACAAAGGATGCTCGGGAGTTTTTATTGTCGAAGCGATTGTCGGATGGGACTTGGCCGATGGAGGCCACGTATCTTCGCGCTTTACGACGGAATTTCGTGAAAGATCAAAAGACAGGACAATGGCATTCTGTGCAGGAGGAAGGGGTTGACCTTTCAAACATCTACAAGAGCTGCGGAAAGGTAGTGGAGGTTCCGAGCATCTACTCAAGCCTGGGCGAGGTCGGCAGGGCCAACCCTTGGGTGACATTGAACGCCCTGAGGGCGCTTAGAAGCCACGACTGTGACTCTCGCCATTCTGGGTAGTTGGATAATGCGGGAGTGCATCCAACTCACGCTGTTAGGTAACAACTCGATCATGTCCGGGACAGCCCCAAGCGAACTCTGCCATGGGCTTCCTGGTGAGGTTCGAGAGAATCGTCGAGTCATTGATGAGCCTTGTATCGCTCGTAGGCTTTGCCAGTACGCTTCTCCTTCTCTACATCTTCCTCCCAACACCTCCAATAACCACCATCACGGAAACGAGTGTCGGAGTACAAGGCGTCTACCAGTATGAGATCACCAATATTGCGATTCAGGGTGTTCCCCTCTTCCGGGTCTTTTCAAGCCTGATCTCATTGTCCGCGGGACACACGTACAAGTCTGCCAAACACCTCTCCCTCCGTGCCAGGGGCAAACATCCGCCCGCCAGCTGTAGCGGACCCGAATTAGGCTTAGAAAGCGCCACCGAAAGCACAGAAAACTTGACGGTCTAGCTTTTCGTTTCTGATTTCGCCTGAGACGGGCTTTTCTGCTCCTTCCAAGTCGACCCGCAAACGTGGCAGTTATGATACATAAACTCGTCCGTTTCCCCAGATGAACGAGTACAGGGTCCTGTCGTGCCGCAGACGGGACACGTGTGAGTAGTCTGCGCCAACGTCTTGGTCGGTTCCAATTGTTATCCGACCCTGATTATGTCTTCCTGTGGCTTAGATAGTTGTTGGTAGCCGCTCGCCGTGACCAAGACATCCTGCTCCAGATTGCACGTCCCAAGCTTACTTGTGACCGAGGGCTCTATCGTGAAGACCATGTCTTTCTGAACCGGCTTCTCCACCTGCTTACCATATCTGTTCGGCCACCTGGGACCGAGTAGGGGTCCAATCTCATGGGTACTCCTTCCTAGGACGTGTCCTAAGGCATGCTTGTACTCAGGATAGCCTTTCTTGACAATTAGTTTTCTGCCGGCACTATCGACTTGGTATCCTGTTATTCCCGGCTTAAGGGCGGCGAGAGCCGCATCGTTTGCAGCTCTAGCGGTCTCGAACATCCGCTTCACCGAGCTCGGGATGTTTCCTGGCCCAACGAAATAGACTCGCTGGATGTCACTGCAGTAGCCTTCATAATTCACCCCGAAGTCGAGCTTGACAAAATCGCCATTCCTAATAATTGCGTTGTGATAGCCTATATGTCCCATCGGATTGCCAGCGACGTTCACAGAAGGGCAGCGATCATAGGCCCATGCTGTCGACAGACCCTTTTCAGCAACAAGTTTGTGGGCGAACTCGTGGACATGCTTATCCTTCTTACCCGGTCTGATAGCATCTTCGACTGCATCGTAGATCTTTTCGCACTCGACAATCGCCTTCTTTACTAGTTCGACTTCCTCGGGAACGAGCCTCGCACGCAACGCAATAGCCAAGTCCTCCCCTGATACGAACCGTTTAGAATATCCCTTCAGGGCCCGTTTAAGATATACCTCCATGCCGCTCGTCAAGCCATCTGCGGCGCCCTCATCGTAACTTGTGTTAACTGCGATGCTCTTCGGTTTTCTTCTTCTGATGATCTGTTTCAGTTTAGGGGCCGCCCCCTCGCTCGCGTAGCCAACCACCTCATCGTAGAACTTGTTCTGCTTGATCGTATCGACTTCCAGGCTTCCGACAATCGCGGTCTTCGTTCCATCTTGGTCGATCATAGCGGCGGACCGCCACGTCAGATCACTGAACCTCAGATCCTGAGCTAGCGGATCCTCGTTACCTTCCCGCGTGAACGTGATCCAGATGTCAATTCCCTGTTCTCTCATAGTCTGCTGAATCCACTTCAGCTTCTTCCTGAGAAATTCCATCTTGAGAGGAACTTTGTCGAGCTTCACGAAGAAGCAGCCTACGGGAATTCACTTATTGCTTTCTGTTTTAGACGACCCTCGCGGGGTCACCCGGTAGAATTGGTCCCCCAACCGTTAGGTACGCGACATACCGTCCAAATCAAGCCCGACTGGACACTAAGGCTATTAGCACTGGACTCCTGAAATCTCCATTGATGCAAACGGAGCATTACTCGACCAGCCAGTTCGCTAGGGACATCGACACGTGCGTCCTGAAATACCCAAACGAGTCAAAAGTTCTCGGACAGATCAAACCGCTCCTCGAGAAGCTCATCCGGAGCCCCAGATCAGTTCCGGCCGAGGCATTTACCCCGAGAGAGGACAGGTTCGCGATGAACCTGATCCATATGCCAAGGGACGAGATGTTCTCGATAATCGGAGGAGTTTGGCATCCGGGCCAGACAACTCCAATCCACGACCACCTAACATGGGCACTTATCGGTGTATATGATGGTGAAGAGCGGGAAGCACTCTTCCGCAGGACCGATGACGAATCGAATCCTAAAGTTGCAAAGATCGAGAAAGTTAGCGAGAAAATCAACACCAAGGGCCACGTGACAGTTCTAGGCCATCGTGGTATCCATAGAGTCGACAATATTTCAGGTAAGCCAACGACGAGCATTCATGTCTATGGCCGCGACATTGGCCGCGCGGAACGACACAGTTATGACCCCGTCACGGGAGAAATCAGCAGATTCGTCTCCGGGTATTGCAACGTCCTCCGGGATACGGAACGATTCTAGAATAGGGGTATCTTGAGGATCTGACTTTTCTATCTAGGCGCTTCTTACCTTCTAGCCATCATTACTTGACGCTGCGCCTCGAACTCACCGGGGAACTGTCCTATCAGAAAATGTTTGAGTGGCCATGGCATCCGCAAGGTCACTTTTTCAAGTACGATGAATGATGCCCAGCTGAACGAGAAGACGAATCCCGTTAGCTCTTCACCCATTGCCTGGTTCTTAGGCTAGGCTAGTTTCTCGCTTATCTCCATGGCGTCTTTGGTAATGTCGGAGAATTCCAGAAGGGTTTCCACTGTGCGGCTCTTGTAGGCCCCCTTTTTCCTAACATACTCTAGATAGTCTCCCATCTGATCCTTGAATATGCCTACGTTGTCGGCGACGAGGACGCTGCCCTTGTGAAGATTCTGCTCTACCGCCTTCAGATATGCGAGATATTGCGTCTTTTCAGCGTCCAAGAAGACCAGGTCGAAGCTTCCGGAGAGCTTCCCTAGTTCTGTCCTTCCATCTCCTTCTATCACTCTGATCCTCCCTTCCATGGTGGCGCGCCTGATGTTCTCCATTGCCATACGCACATGTTCGGGGTTCTTCTCGACCGATATGATCTCGGCTTTAGGGGGCGAGTTCTTGGCCATCAGTATGGCTGAATATCCGTAAAGAGCTCCAACCTCTAGAATTCGTTTCGGTCTTGTCTTTTTCACGATCTCCGCGAGGATCTTTCCCTTGACGGGGCCGATGGATGGGATGAACGAACGTTTTCCCAACGCCTCGATTTCTCGAAGGACGGTCTCCACTGGGTCCAAAGACTTCTTCATCGCCATGGCTCTCCTCTCAATTCAGCCATCTATACTTAATGAGAGCACCAAGTCGAGTTCACACACGTGTCTCTTTAGTTCTCTAGAGAGACAGTAGCCCCGGTTCAAATCTAGCGAGTCACAAGCATGTTAGTGGGAAAAGGCAGAGGAAACGGCAAGATTGCAGCTGAGAATGCTCAAGGGCAAGATTCACAGAGCCCGAGTCACAGGTGCCGACCTAAACTACGAAGGAAGCATCGAGATAGACTCGTCTCTAATGGATGCAGCTGGAATTCTTCCCTTCGAGAAAGTAGATATCTGGAGCATCACGACCGGTGACAGATTCTCCACATACGCCCTCCCCGCAGAGAAGCGAAGCGGAATCATCGCCCTCAATGGTGCAGCCGCACGAAAAGTACAGCCAGGAGACGAGATTATCATCACAGCGTTCGTATCAATAAACGAGAAAGAGGCCGAGCATTGGAATCCGAAGATCGTCTTTGTCGACGAGAAGAACCGATTTAAGCCTCTAACACACGTTCCCAAAGCAATAGCCAACAGACGCAGACTGGCTCCCTAGTCTAAAGTCTCCAAACGACAAATTTCCGTTCTCTTCAGTCCCCTTTCAGAGCCGACGCCAGGAACATTGGGATCTTGACTTGTTGTTCCTCTTGCACCGTGGAGCAACAACTGGACAGGGTATCCACTTTCACTTTGTCAAGCCCATTTTCCTTCATCATCGTACTAACCTCTTCCATTCTGAACCCCAGCCAAAGGTCCGCATGCTCCTTCCGCAACCATTCGTATCCATGCTCTTGCAAATCCGAGACCGCGATTCTTCCTCCTGGTTTGAGGACTCTAGACATTTCCGAGATCGCAATCTCAGGATGAGGACAGTGATGCAGCACCATGTTGCCAACTACAACGTCTACAGACGAGTCCTGGAGCGGCATACTCTCGACATTTCCGATTCGAAATTCCACATTCCCGCTCCCCATCTTCGCAATCGCTTCTTCACTCATCCCTCTGGAGAAGTCGAGAGCGATGACTTTCGAGGCGATCTTCGCAGCTGCCTCCGTTAGAAACCCTGTTCCAGCACCTACATCTAGAACTGTATCGCTGCGGCCGAGATGGACGGCGTTCAGAACAGCTTCCCGGACATCTTCGCCGTAGAAGTTCTTTCTCATCGCGTCCCACTGAGGAGAGACGAGCTCGAAGTAGTCCCGTACTTTGCGAGACATGGACATCTAAACGGTCCGGCTGGAATCAGTTAAAGAATACGGAAGCATACGATGAATCTCTAGGCTAAGAAACGGTGAGATGGTCGCCTCATGGTAGTTGAAGCCGATTTCTACAGGGTCCGGCTTCGATTCAAACGCCTCTACGCCGACCCGATGATCTTCGAAGACCAGAGGAACGCTGTCCGACAGTTTCTCAAATCGCCACATCTCGCTAGCAACCAGGTTGCAATCTATCAGATAACAGACGATATTTCACCCTCTGATAACGTTGGGAAATCGCCTGACATTGCCGGGACCGCCAGGTACATTCACCGCGGAAGGGTCGTTCGTTCAGAGTATCTAGAAAACGCGAACGTGACACTGGAGTATGCGGATTTTGGCAGTGGCCTCTCGCCCGATGATCACCAGAGACTATGGAAGAGACAGAAATGGGGACGAATGAACTTCGACCTCGAGGAGTTTCACCACGAGCACTTGAAGATCGAGATGCCTGCTGTTCCTGAACTCTATGAGATGCTTCGCTCCAGAGCTGACCCGACTACACTCGTAGATGTGGAGCTTCCAGAACTTTCGGACAACTTCTTTCGCTCTGCTGTTGGCTACTTAGAAATCCGCCTGAAACAGCTTGCCGAACTGGAGCATCAGATGATCGACATCTATGTTGCCCGTGACTTGCTTCCGGAGGAGAAGGCGGCGTTAGAGAAGAGACTGACCCGTCCGTCGACGCAGTCTACGATTTACATCATGTTGTCGAAATCCGAAGGAACCGCGCATCTGTAGCTATATTTATCCAAGGCAGAAAGTCTATGCGACTTGCTTGTAGGATTCGACGAAGTCTGGATCAATTACTCCCGAAATGACTCTCTCAGAACCATCGGGAAGAATTACCGGCGTGCCTGCAGCGTGATAGGGGAGTTCGAATCTCTCCAACTTCTCAGGAGATTCAACTTCGAAGAGCTTGCGGCAGGTCCCGTTTTGGTAATGAAAGCAGTAGATTTTCTCGACACGTCTTTCTCCAAATCCGCCAGCTCTGCCTCCTGCGGCATGAGAGTCTTCGGGTAATTGGAGGATGTAGACGGAGTTTTCTCCCTGAAGGGATTTCAGGTCCACGGGGCTATGGGCGACTAGTATTCGACGGCCTTTTTGAGAGATGAGTTGCGCGAGTTCTTCGAGGGGCGTCATGCTGAATGGAACTCTGTGGTCCATGTAGAAATATCTATGCCGAGTCCTGCTCAGAGGAAGCTGATCGTCGCGTCCTTTCTGCCGATCCGGACCAGTTTCTCGATCTCTTTGCTCTCTTCCTCGTTGAGGGGAGTATAGAGGCGGTTCTCGTTGTCGTTGCCTGAGTATCGGCCAGCTATGAGGTATGCGTCCTTATTCGCTTCTTTCAGTACCGTGACACGGTTCAGTGCATCCTTCGCTGTATAGAGATAGAGAGGACTTGGATCGAACTTCTGAACGTCTTTCTTGGAAAGATGCTTTTTCTCAATAGGCATGGTCTGTTTCGCTAACTCCTTCATCAAGCGCGACATTAGTTAAGTCTTGATGATACGATTCGTCTCCGTACGGATCTAATCTCCAAAAAAAGGGGATGTTCATGGTCATCTCTCTTCTCTAGTCTACTTTCTTGGCCTTACGAAGGCTGCGGCTACGGCCACGAGCACAGCGACAAGTGTCAGGGCTCCCCCTACAATGAGGGCTGCCGCAAGAGCCAACACTTGCTCTGGTGCTCCCAGGCTGGTTGCTTCGACGGTCACTAGAAAGTTGCCGATGGCGTAGAAGAGTCCACCTACTAGGAAGCTCTTGAAGTGGTCGAAGACCCCCGGAAAGCTCTCCGTAAGGGTACTGTTCTCCGATAGCGGTGAGGCGCCGAGAAATATGGCGGACACGAACGCGTATCCTGCGATGACGAGCATAGCCCATCCTTGGAGAGCCGTCTGAGCCGTCTTGAGAGAGGCGAATGCGGTTGAGGTTAGGAAGACGCTGAAAGCGAGCAGTACCGCGCCAACTGCGAGACTGTGCCAGTTCTTGAAGGCTGTAGTCATTGCGTGCCTATACGTTTCTGTTGACATTTTTCTTCGAAGTTTTGCGCGAGCCGAAATCGGGTATGAAAACCTGTTTTTGTTCAATACTTGAACAGTGATTTACGAACTTCTCAGCCAGAAAACACCGATTCACGGCACATTAGTCCTTGGAATTTTGTTTCCACTGAGTTGAGGTACAAAAAGTGAATTCCGCTCTGTCATGAAACGGTATCTCCGGCCATGACCGGACACTAACGAAGAAACATCGCTCTATCCTCCGGTTGATATGGCTTAAATGGGAATTGTTAGCCCGAATCCCTCCGACCGAAAATGAAAATGTACATAGTGATACTCGGCGTAATACTGCTGATAGCAGGAATAGGCGGAGCCGCCTACTACGGATTCGTACCTCGGACCCGAGTCTACGGCGCCATCGGCGTTGCAGTCGTTGGAATCATTGTCGTAGCCTTAGGTACGATGATGAAGACAACTAGCGCAGGTAAGACCACGACAGGACAATTCACTTGTGCAAAGTGCGGTGCTAAGTTCGGCTCTGAGTCTGCTTTGAACCAGCATACCAAAGACAAACACGGAATGTAGCAGCTCGACGCGCCTTTCTTCAGAGACATCCAAACGCTTTTCCATGTCTTACTGCCTTCGCATTGTTTCCTTTCTTGTGAGTCCGGATATTTCCGGGCTCATCGAATCTCGGATTGTATGCTAATGCTCTAAGAACTTCGGGAACTTCGTATTTCTAGACCTTGAGCTGGCCTGATCTTCGAAGAGATTCAACTTGGCCTTGAGTGTACCGGAACATAATGTCGCCGCGCTCTGGCTGGAAGTCCCAGGGGGCGACTAGTACAGTATCGCCCATCTTTATCCAGACGCGGCGTTTCATCTTGCCGCGAATTCGACAAACTCGGGTAACACCGTCAGCGCACTCGACCAGTACCCTGTCGTAGCCAAGGAGATTCTTTACAGTCCCGTAAAGTTGGCCTGGACCAGGTGTGAGCATCTCGCTGAGGTTGGCCTCGCTGAGGACCTTTCTCTTACCCATACTATCATCCTACCAGGATATGGGAGTAATATTAAAGGCCAAAAGTCAACAGCATAATTCCGGAACGATTCAGTTCTTCCACTTGACTGAACAGCCGAAAGGTCTAGTCTCTTGAACAGACGGCTTGCGGCCCACGAGCATCGCGTCTAAGGCGTCTCTGAGATCTTTGGTCTTGACCGATTCAGGGTTTCGATTGTCATCGATCCTGCCCTTGTATTGAAGTCGGCGTTGCTGGTCAAACGCGAAAACGTGCGGGGTGCAGATTGCGCCGTATTTCTTGGCGATATCCTGTGTGTTGTCTCTAAGGTAGGGAAAATTGAAGCCGCGATCTTTAGCTCTTTTGATCATGTTTGGATAGCTGTCTTCCGGATAACCGCTGTCGTCGTTGCTGTTTATCGCTACCAGGGTAACTCCTTTCGCTGAATAGTCCTTCTGGGTCTGAACCATTCGGTCTTCGTAGGCCTGCACGTAAGGGCAGTGATTGCAACTGAAAATAACCACCAGGGCTTTCTTGTCAGAGAAGCTGTTTAGGCTGTGAGTCTTGCCGTCGACTCCTTTCAGTTGAAAATCGATCGCGGATGCACCTAAGGGAAGTCCGACTGAGTCAAGAGTTGTGGGAGATGAAGGCATAGCTGAGTGGGACGAGGAAGGCCTTAGAAACCTTTCCTGGCTCTGACTCCGTAGGGAGAGGTCGGGATGAAGAGAAGAGCAATGGTGGGCGTCTCGGGGTTCAGTTATGCTGGATGGAAGGGAACCTTCTATCCTGACAATCTGAAGAGTGAGGAATTCTTGTCCTATTATTCTCAACGACTTAACAGTGTGGAGATCAACAGTTCTTTCTATGCGCCTCCCAGTTCCGCAACGGTAAAGTCATGGGCTAGCCGAACGGGAGATAATTTCATGTTCTCGTTCAAAGCCCCGAGACAGATTACTCACATTCTGAAGCTCGGGAAGGGATCGGTTGAAGCCGCGGAGAGACTTGGAGTGACATTGACACTTCTTGGAGAGAAGAAAGGTCCAGTTCTGTTCCAGCTTCCACCCTACTCGAAACAAGACTTGAACCTCCTGGAAGACTTCCTCGCGAAAACTTCCAAGATTGGAGAGAGAGTGTTTGAGTTCAGGCATGAATCCTGGCTGAACGATCTTACCTATGCTACTCTGGAGAAACATGATGCAGACTTCTGCATCGCTGAAACAGAGGATATGAAACCAGTCTTCAAAGTAACGGGAAAGACCCCGTATTTCAGGCTGCGAAGAGAATCTTATGATGCCAAGATGATTGACGACTGGATCGGGAAGATCAAGGAAACGAGCAAGGGACGAGAGGCAGCCTATGTCTACCTAATGCATGACGAAAACGGAGACAACGCCTCTAGGGCATTGAGGATTCTAGAATCGCTGGCTTGAAAAACCGGCCCGATTCCGTTGTCGTAAAGATTTCTTCAGGCTGTTTTTGCCGCTGCTCTCTTTAGCTCTTCATAGTTCGGTTCCTTAGTCGGGTCGTCGCTGACCCATTTGTACACAACGACTCCATTGTGATCTAGTATGAAGACTGCTCTTTTTGCGACCGTGTATCCTTTCAAATTGCCGAAGTTTTCGTGGTATGCGTTGTAGAGTTTCACAACCTCTCGGTTGTAGTCGCTAAGAATTGGGAAGTTGAGGTTGTTGTTCTGCGCGAATGCTTTGTTCGTGAATGGATCGTTGACGCTTATTCCTAGGACGTGGGCGTTGATCTCGTTCAGCTCCTGCATGTTATCACGTAAGGTGCACATTTCACGGGTGCATACGGTAGTGAATGCTCCTGGGAAGAAGGCGAGAAGTGTTGCGCCGTTGGGTTTCAGAAATTCGTTGAGGCTGCGAGGTTTTCGATCAGTGTCTGGTAGGGTGAAGTTCGGAGCCTTTTCGCCCTGGTTGACCATGGACAGTCGAGTTGGGCCGCTGTCTGGTGGATGTTTCTAAACCTTACAGCTACTATCAGTAGATCAAGTCTTGAACGAGGAGAGTGGATCGGGTGACATCTAAGAAAAAGAAATTTGGGGAGCCTAGGACTGGTTTCTAGGCCCACTAATCGTCGTTGCCTCGGTCGTCGGATCCTTCGTTATCCTTGTCGTCCGCGCAGGCATTTGCGTGGTCGGTGTCGTGGCCGTTGGAGTGATGCCCTTGAGTGTTGACAGTGTCGTTGTCGACCTTTGTGGAGTGAGTTGCGTCATGCTGCGGGTTGTGTTTGGCCATAGCCGCCATGAACCCATGCGCTTTGCCTATCAGTGACGTGTCCTTGTCTTGTTTGTCGTGTCCCTTTGCAAGCTGCTTGCCTTGGTTAGTATGGCTACTGTCGCTGTTAGTCGTTTGGTCAGAACTGCACGTTGGTGGGGTTGTGTCGGTTGAACAGTTAGTGGTGCAGGTTGAGCTCGTTGGTGTCGTGCCACCAGTGTTGCCTCCGCTGTTGCTTGAGGCCTGTAGTGCTGGACCGCGTAGTAGGAAGGGCACGAGGAAAGCACCGATTCCAGCGACGATCAGGGCGATGGCGCCCACTTTGCGTTTTGTCGATGAATCCATTTCTTGGTTTTCCTATCTCCCTTTTCTTGGAGTTGAGCACGGGATCCGCGGGCTGGGTATATGATACAACGATTTGAACAGCCAAAAAGATGTCAAATCGAGACCATTTCTTCGAACTGTTCTTGAGCCGTATGATAGGGTGAGAATTCGAGCTATAGCACTCGAAGAAACAGGTACAAGATGAGAAGGTTGGGAATTGTCACGAGAAGTCCGATCTTTGAGAACTCCACAAACCCGAAGCCTATTCCTTGGCTCTCGGCCTGTTCCAGAACTATGACATTACTAGCCGCGCCCAGGAGACTAATCCCTCCCGATAGCGTGCTGGCGCCGGCTAGCGCCATCCAGGGCTTGACATCGACCCCTGTGAAACCTGCTGCCTGCATCGCTTTGATGTAGACTGCGACAAATGGAACGTTACTCAGGATCTGGCTGAAGAATGCACTGGCCAAGATTATCGTTACGATCGAGAGCCCGGGATCAGACTTGTTGAGAACGGGCAGAGAGGTCATCAGGCTCTGGAGGGCGTTTGACTCCCAAAATGCTTGCATGACGATGAAGAGCGAAATGAAGAAGATGATGATCCCCCAGTCGACCGATCTGAGAATCTCTCTTCGTCTCCCGCTTCCCAAGAACACGATCGTTGCACCTAGAAGGGAGACGGTTCCAAGGTTGAAGTTTCCCTGGACTCCAAACAGTTCAGCGATTCCGACAAGAAAGAAGCCGAGGACAACTATTCCTGCAGTCCAGCCAGAGAGCTTTGCTAGCCTTCGATCTTTGATCGCGCCTCGAGGATTGACTTGGAGTTCCGCCAGTGTTGAGTTTGCAAATTCTATCCTAAAGTACCATCTGAGAATCAGGTAGGTCACTGCGAGTCCGACTAGCGTTGGAGGGGCAAGGTAGTAGAGAAAAACCAGCATCGGGTTTGGAATGCCTGTTGACAGCGCAACCAGAAGGTTCTGTGGATTACCGATGGCGGTCATCGTGCTGCCAATGCTGAGCCCCAGGGCGAGAGTGATGAGAAAGACTCCGGGTCTGACCCGCAGTTGCTTGGCCACGCTCAACATGATCGGCGTGGCCATCAACGCCAAAGTGTCGTTCACCAGGAACGCGGACATCGTGCTTATTCCTAAGAAAGTTAGTCCGAAGGCTTTCTGAGGCGACTTTGCAATGCGCAGCAGTCTCAACGTAAGGTATTCCAGGAGACCAGAGAGATCCATGGCAGCAACCAAGGAAAACATTCCGAGCAGGAAGAAGATCACGTTGAGATTGATTGATGCATAAGCGTCCCCTAGCGGGATGGCCCCTGAGAAGATCATCGCGACGGCTCCCGACATCATAATGGTCCAGATCGGAATACGAAACCATCGAAGGTTTCGAAGAACTATCAGGACGTAGACTGCAATGAAGATGGCTATTGGAAGATAGTAAAGGGTCAACTTGGGCAAGGGTCCAAGCCGATTCGCTTCAGGCTAAACAGTTTGGAAGAATCACGAGTTTCTGATCAACTTTTTACTCTTCGCGGAAGACGGTATGCAGAACTAGGTGTCTGGAAACCCAGGCTCCACTCTGAATGCAAATGTCCTATAGTTCTTCGAGCATCTTCCGAGACCAGAGGAGTGAAGCCACAGGTTTCTTAGGCGAGTCCTTGTCCTTTGTCAGTTTGGGTTTGGTCGGAGGTTTCTCGGGCCTAGTTGCCTCTGGAATCAGTCCTTTGTTTGGTAAGATGGGTTTGGGCCCTACGGGGTCCTGACCCTGTCCGATGACAGCGCCTTCCTGATCGCGCAGGATACCGTTCTCGTAGAAGGCCTTGTAGTGTCCTTTGTAATCGTAGACGAATCCGTCTTCGTCCACCCAGGCGATTGTGTGGCCATCGAAGTCGACAATTCTTCGGTCTTTGAGTAGTCTGTACCTTGCGGTTCCGTTCTCGTCCCATATTACGTCGATTTCTTCTTCCTCAGCTTCTGGTCCTAGTTCCAAGTTCGTCTCCTCACCACGCTTATCTTTCAAGCTAAGAAGGTTACCGATGATATTGATAGCAAAGCAGGGAAAGCATGGTCTAATGAGACTTTGACCTCCTCGTTCAAATAGCCGGAAGCCGATATAGAGCGCAATGGCAGTCTCGGGAGACAGGCACATCTGTCCTGTCTGTGGATACAGATCGGGCCTTGCATCTATGCTGGTCGGGACGACGGAGAGGACCATAGAGTTCACGACTGTCACGTCTGCGGCTCAACATGGAAGGAACCGAAAACAGGTTTAGATCACTTGGCCAAGTCGGCACTGGAACAGCAAGCTCAGCAAATAGCCTGAGCAAAACCCAGATCCAACGTAGATATACCAGTCCCAACGAGGAGCTAATCCGAACAGCGTTGCCGCGTCAGTCTCGAACCTTTCGTATCAGGACCAGACAGAAAAAGACCAACAGGTCGAGAAAGCGTACCGGTTCGAGTCGAAAAATAAGTAACCCTTTCACGAGCAAACACTAGTCCAGCGGAACTAGTCCTCTCGCAAGAGCGCTACGATTACTAGCCAACCATCTTGCCGAAATTGTCTAGAATCGTGACGAAGGATTTCTCCATCGATGCCAATCCACCAGTCGGGCCGTTCTCGTCTATTACGATGTACTCATTCGGCGAGTGTGAAAGGGCTCCGTGGCCGAGTCCCCCAATCACGACCGGGAGATTGACGGGCTTTCGATTGAAGATTGCGAATGGTGCGCTTCCTGCTATCGTTGGCCATAATTCTGGATCTTTTCCCATTTCCTTGTAGGATTTGATTACGGCTTGGGCAGGCGGGCTCTGATAGCTCGTCCGTGACGCTCCGTAGCCGGCTTCTAGTATTCGTATTTGGATGTCTTTGAATCCGTAAGCGTCTAGGTGGTTTCTGATCATAGGTATCACGTCGTCCTTTCTCATGTTCGGTACGAGGCGGACGTCCATCTTTACGGTAATCTTGTGCGGGAGCAGAGTCTTTGTCTCCGGCCCCGTGTAGCCGCTCGCTATCCCGTTGATGTTTAGGGTTGGCTCGAAAAGATACTTTTTCAACGCTTCAATGCCATGGCTGTCGCCGATGAACCGGTCGACCTTCATCTCCTCTCTCACGGCGGTATCGTTGAAGGTCTTCTCCAGCTTCGGTAAGAGTTCGCGGTCTTCCTTGTTGGGGACCTGAGCGTGACGGTAGAAGTCTTGGATCGTGACCTTGTTGCCGTCCGGACCTGTCATCGTGGATAGTGCCTGGATCATTCTCCAGACTGGGCTGTCAACCCAGGCCTTGTTGCTTCCATGGATCCCAAACTCTTTCGGACCTTTTCCCCAGGTCGCGCCGTCGAGTTCAAGTTCGAAGAACACTATCCCCTTGACGCCGAGATACATTACGACCTTTCCGGTTCGGTCTTGTGAGCAGAACGGGAAGAAGACTGTCTCGGCTTCTTGCAATTCTTTCTCGTGCTTTGATATGAATTCCGGGAGGTGGCGGCTTCCCATTTCTTCCTCTCCTTCAACGACGAATAGTAGGTTGACTGGTATTTTTTGTCGAGTGGCTTTGATCGACTCGCAGGCGTTCAGGAATCCGCGAAGCTCTCCTTTCGTGTTGAAGGCTCCTCTGGCTACAAGGCAGCGACCGAAGGGCGGAACGTCGGTCAGCGTTCCTGCGAGTGGGTCCACGCGCCAGCCGGGCTCGTCAATTGGCATGGTATCGTACATCATGTAGACAACGATCGTCTTGTCGGCTCCAGAGTCATAGTTGCCGTAGACTACTGGGTTTCCGCTGGTCTCCTCCAGACTTGCTTTGGCACCGAGACTCGTGAGATAGCTGAGGACGAGGTTCGCGCAGTCTCTCACTCCCTTGTTCTCTGGGGAGATAGAGGGTTGACGGACTAGCTCCTGGACCTTGGCTATGTGTTGTGGAAGGTTCTTGTCGATGTGGGCGAAGACCCTTCCGCGGTCAAGCGGCATGGATGCCGCCTGAAAGAATGGTCGGGTATAAGCGTTGAGAGAAGCTATGTGTACTATATTGTGGAAGAAGCGAACTGGTATGACTGTTGTAGGATTCTCATTATTCGGCGGAGATCCGGTCTGGGTCCGAGCTTGAGGATGACCCATCCCTCGCGGTCGTGAACCTCTGGGCTGCGAGAGACCGTGCCTTGGCGGATCATGACCTCTTTGAGGTCAGGGGGCAGGCGTAGTTCTATCCGGTCGGGGCTGTGGATGTGCGCGAAGGACTTGCCGCCGACGTGAAGCTCGATCTCTTCATCTCCGTGATCCTTCATCTCGACGCCTGGGACGAGAAGCATCTCGCCCGCGATCATGTCCAGTAAGCTCATAGCCAATATCCCAACGATCTGGGACGCGACTTATTTCTTTCGAATCGACGATTTGCCTAACGTGTTGGGCCGGGACCGTCGTGTCTTCGTGTCGGATTCATGTACCTTCTCAGTCGTGGCCAGCCAGTCTTTGCGTATCTCAGCCGGTCAGGATTGTTTTTGACCCACTTTAGCATGTGAAAGAAGCTTCTCGCTCGCTTCTCATCTCTCTCAGCAATCGGTTCGTAGCCCAAGTTCCTGATCTCGTCCAAGTATGCCGTCTCCACGTTGTTCTGGGCGTCTCCAGTAATCACCGCCGTCTTGACTCTTGTCTTTCCGTATTTCTCGGCCAGGTGGGGTCGGGTCTCGTCGAACAGGAAACTACTGCATATCTCGATGTCCTCGTTCTCTCCCAGCTTCATCTGGTAGAGGAGATTGAGCGCGAGCTCGGTCGCCTTTTTCTGGTACATCTTCCTTCCAAAACTCGGGATCTGAAAATAGGATACGGGAATCATATCATAATGAAACTCCCCGGTCTCCTTACGATGCACGCCAACGACGACTCCATGAAGGAGGTCGCCGACACCGGCATCGTCAATCTGGATCGTCAAACCAGTATGACTTCTGCTTCAACTCGGAATTAAGCATGATTCGACCAACCCTCACTCTTGCGTCTCAACGTGCGTTGTGCAAGACCCCCCTTTATAGAGAAAATCTTCTGTCTGGCATTGATAATGGGCGAGTCTTGCGATTCCGGGCAGGATCCGGGCTTTGATGAAAAGGGAAAATGACGGGAAATCTAGGCCGGTTCCCGAACGATTCTAGGACGCGTTGTGGCGCTTGTCCCAGACTCAGGATCAGGGCTGATTATCGGCGAGTTCCGATGGCCTCAATATGCTCCTACGCTTTGTCTCGATGGGAAGAGGAATCTTTATATCTCGATATCGGTTATCCAATATCGGAAAAGCGATATCGAATGTTTCGGGGATTTGGGATGTTCAGAAAACGCGGACTCAGACCATGGGTCCTCAACATCTTGAGAAGATCACCAAAGAACGGGGCAGAGATCATGGACGAAATAGAGAACATGAGCCAAGGATGGTGGAGACCCTCCCCAGGATCCGTCTATCCAATGCTCGAAGAAATGGTCCAAGACGGACTGATCAAGAAGAGAGAGGACGGAAGATACGAGCTAACTAGCAAAGCGCAACAAGAAGAGGAATGGCCGTTCAGCAACCACTTCACCGGCCCACGATCAATAGACGCGATGCTGAACGAGATCACCGGCTACATCTCCTACTTCGAAGACCTGACAAAAACCGACCGAGCAAAGCTAGAATCCCACAAGGACAAGATAAGAACAATAACAGAACGACTCGACGCATTGGTCAAGTAGCGACTATCCCTCAGAACTGTTCGAGGGTCTTCAGACCGGACCCGGTTGCAATGACGACCACTTCTTCGGACCTATCGATCAGCTTCTCCCCATAGAGATGGTGTAGAGCAGCGATTGTTGCCGCGCTGGAGGGCTCGAGGAGAAGACCCTCATCCTTGACCGCCTGACCCATGGACTTGCGGATCTCCGCATCTGTAACGGACAGGGCTATGCCGTCTGATTCTCTAAGGCATCGAAGAATCCACTTTCCCGCAACTGGCTTGGGTATCCTTAGACCGGAAGCCATTGTCTGGGGATTCTTCCATTCATCCACATCAACTTTCTTCGAATTGTAAGCCTTGACCACCGGCGCGCAGCCGTTAGGTTGGACTGCCACGAATCTAGGTCTCTTTTTGATCCATCCGATTTTCTCCAGGATAGAGAACATCTTCCACATCCCCACGAGTCCGACTCCCCCTCCAACAGGGTATACGACGTAGTCTGGAACCTTCCAACCCAGTTGTTCACAAATTTCCAGAGCCATTGTTCCCTTGCCATCGTGGCGGTAGGGTGTGACAAAAGTCGAGGCGTTGTAGCTTCCTTCACTCTTTGCAAGAGCCTCCGTTCGGCGTCCGGCGTCAGCTATCGTACCATCAACTATGGTAACTTTCGCTCCCAGTTTCTGAGAAAGCTCGACCTTTACCGGATTTGCCTGCCGGGGCAGAAACACTTGACAAGCTATGTCTGCAATATGCGAGTATAGGGCGAAAGAGCATCCTGCGTTGCCCTCAGAAGATAGGACAAGATCCTTTACACCCAATGCAGAGAGAGCCGTGATTGCAAGAGAAGCGCCTCGGTCCTTGAACGTCCCTGTCGGGTTTTTCGTCTCATCCTTCACCCACACGTTTCCCTGAAAAGAACTGAGCTTTCTCAGAGGCGTGCCGCCCTCTCCAGCTGAGACGATCTTGTGCTTCTCATTGACTGGCAAGAAGGCCCGGTACTTCCATATCGACGGAGTACTGTCGAGATCCTCCCTCGAGATCTCTCCGAGAATCTCTGGATTGATTATTGTATCCAAGGGCCCGTTACACTTTGAGCACTTCTGAAGAATCTCGCCCCTTGGATAGACGGTGTGGCACTCTGTGCACCGGAGCCCCTGAAAGGCGTTCTCTCGGCTCAACTAGACCGGGTAGACGCGAGTGTGCGATACCCTCTTAAGAGGGGATTGTATTGAAATCCGATAATATCGAATCTCGATAGTTCCCGTGAAAGTATGACAAGAGCCGTCAACGAGCGAATGGTGAAGAGCTTCCTTGATCTATTCGTCCTCTCTCTCCTCAATAATGGAGGAAAACACGGATACGAGATTATGCGGGAACTGAAGGATAAGACCGGCGCCCATATCGGCGCGGGCACACTCTACCCACTACTGTACGAGCTGGAAGAGCGCAGGCTAGTTGCTGGCGAATGGATGTCTCCAACACGGAGAAGCAGACGCGTCTACCGAATTACAGACCAAGGCGAAAGATATCGGGACCAGTCATTCCTAGGATTAGATCGGTTGCTAAGAACCTCGTTCTCGAATTCGAACCACTAGTCGGATATTCTCTTTTACCGTTCTGCGTGCCGAGTAATCTCAGCTGGATCGCCTATTATCGCCTCGCAGAATCGGTCGCCCTTTCCTTGGCATGAGACCTCGAGCGACTCACACTTTCTGCCGAACGTCTGCTCCATTGCACCCGTGAGAATTCCGCGGCCGAAATGGCAGACTGGGGTTTTCCCTTTTCTGTTTCTTACTGAGACACCGTTTGTCCATCGTATTCTAGCCATTTTCTTCGCTCGGTCAACATCGACGATCGTCAGCTTTCCCCATCCGCCGAGGGTGCCTAGTCTTTCGGCGATCCGTTGGAGATCCCCGGGATTCTTGACATCTAGGCCGGATTTTTTCGCCATGCTCATGTATTGTGCCCCACCTTGTTTCCCAATACTGTACTGGAAGCTAGTGGCGGTGATAGGCCCAAAACTCTCAGTCAACCTGTCCTCGATGGAATGAATCAAAGAGACGGGGATGAAGAGGAACCGTTCGTTGTAGGCTGTGATTATTCCCTTGGCCTCGTCGACATCTAACGCCTGCATTACGTTGCGGAGCCGGTCAGGCTTTTTGACAGGGCTCAGAGGCTTTCCCGAAATCGGGAAACACAGCCCTGCTTAATTGGTCTTGCGAGAAATCGTGCGCCCTCAACACCGATCGTCTCGCTGACTATTCAAGACATCGAGCGCGTCGGAAAGGCAGATTGCGTCTTCAGATTGGTAGCGGCCCCTGGCAAGGGGGAGCGTGGTTTTCGAGTCTTCCTCGGTCCAAACACTAGAATTACAATCAAAACGATAACCACTCCAACGACGCTGAGACCAATCAACAGTATCGTTACGAAACTGGAGAATAGTGAACCAATAGTCTGAGAAACCAGAACAGCCTTGTTAGTTTGTATTGGGGTGGCATTGAACCATCCTGAGCTGTTGCTGTATTGCCAGTCCGCGGTCGCGTCGATATCGTAGTTGCCTATGAACGCGTTTGGTGGAATTGGAACTAGAGTATCCACTTCCTTCATCATTGCCGGCTGTTAGGTTGAAGGAGGATCCCAAGGAGATATCTCGCGTTCCGTTTGACCAGAAGTCTGAAGCGAACAAGATGCCGGTGATTCTTATTGTCAACTCACCAGTGTTCGTAAAGTCGCTAACGATCGAGATCACTCCACCAGCATAAAGTGTCCCCACAAAACCCAGATCATATTTCAAATTGTACGATTAACCACTCGCACTTAGCGTCGCGACGGTGGGTAATGAACGAATGATCAGCGCCACTATTATCGCAGTCCGAATAGTTGGATAACCTCTCATCAGCCGTGCAGAGTTCAGGGTTCAATGAACTCCTATGCAGTAGGGTCCTGTTGCGCAGGTCTCGCTGCGCTGTTTCTCTGCCCCCTAGAGAAAAGGTTTCGAAGCCTCCCTAGTAGTCTGCTTCGAAGACTATCCTTGTGTCCCAATAGTCTCTTCTCCCAGTCAATGCGGATGATGAGATAGGCCGTGGACAGAACGAGTGCCGCTGACACAATTGATGCGTAGACGTTCTCTCCGAAGAACTGGTCTACGATTTGCTTCGATTGTCTGGCAACGTAGAGGACGGACAAAATCCAGATGAATTTTCCAGTATAGAGAGCCAGGTAGCTTTTCAGCGGGCTGTATCGAATGATTCCCATGGGAATGAAAGCCGCGTCTACTAGGGGAGAGGCTGCGAAGAGAACTCCAACCAGGAAGGTACTTCCGCCTAAGAGTTTCCGGAGAGAGTCGAACCTCTCCTGTTTACGAATGGCTCGTCGAGCCCCATATCCGAGAGCATAGCTGACAAGTTTTCCGGTGGCTGCTCCAAGCGCGGCGATGGCCGCGATCTGAATGACTCCAAGATAGCTTTCATCCAGAACGACGCCGATTACAATCACCAAGTAGGGTGTCGGAAAGAACGGAATGAGATTGCCGGCAATACTGACGACAAAGACGAAAAGAAGTGTGGCGAGAAGACCGGAAGGGTGGGTGGACAAAAACCCGATTACCCATCCAATCAGATCGACCATGATGTAGATCAATCATGCTCTATCTGATAGGGGTTGAAAAGCTATCTGGCGGGACACATTCACACAACATGCCTAGGCGGAAAGTTCTTCTGAGCGAAATTGTCATCTCGGCCAACAACCTTTGGAAGGTCTAACAAGATGAGAATGAAGGATGTGTACTCGAAGAAGATCACTTCGGAAGAGGAACAAGGTGGCTACGTGATCATCTTGAAGGACCGGCTCTCTTTCTTCCCCGCGCTGGGTCGGAGATTCCCGATGTTACAGAATGGCCGTTCGCGGAGAGCCGTGGTGGAATCTTATCCGTGCTCTTGTAGAGGGCCAGGGCTCCCGCACTCACACTTTTTCGTCAGGGTCAAAGCGGTGAAATCAGGGGACCGGGTTACGGTTCGGAAGGATTCGAAGAACGGAACGCGCTATCTTCTCCAGGTCCAAAGCCACCCCCGAAGAAACACCTGAAGCTCTATAATCAGAAGATTAGAAAACCATCAAAGAAGAGTCGTTCATGGTAGAGATCACTTTCTACGGAGGAGCCGGCGAGATCGGCGGAAACATGATCCTCGTCAGTGACAGAGACTCGCAGATCATACTAGACTTCGGTATGAGCCTTGGAGAAAGGGGACGATTCTTCTCCGAACCTTTCCTTTCGCCCAGAAACGAAAGTGGGCTCATCAGTCTCGGAATCATTCCCAATGTTGCCGGCCTCTACAGAGGAGAGGGGGAAGTGCCTGCGGACGCCGTCTTTCTTAGTCACGCCCACATCGACCATTCAATGTCTATCTCCCTTCTCAACCGTCAGATACCGGTTTACTGCGGCGAGACGACCAAGATGATTCTGGAGGCCTTGTCAACTGCTCGTCCGGGGGGCTTTGAGAACGATCTTGATGGGATCCAGTTCAAGACTTTCCGAACTGGAGACACGGTGAAAATCGGGGGAATAGAGGTCGAGCCGATCCACGTGGACCACAGCATGCCCGGATCGTATGGCTTCATAGTTCACACCTCGTTTGGGACCCTTGCGTACAGC
This sequence comes from Candidatus Bathyarchaeota archaeon, assembly GCA_005884605.1. Next base: position 21,175 of record VBBE01000021.1, on the reverse strand, counting down.
GGGGACTTCCGGGCCCACGGGCCGAGGTCGGACATGACGCAGGATTTTGCGGAGAAAGCGGAACAGTCGAATCCAGAGCTGTTCCTCTGTGAAGGCACAAACCTAGTCCGTGGTGACTTGCAATCTGAAGCGGAAGTAGTTGACAAAGTTAACCACGTGGTTCGGAAAACAAACGGGCTGGTCCTAGCGAATTTTTCGACCGCTGACGTGGACAGGCTAAAAACGTTTTACGAGATTGCCAAGAAGAACAATAGGGTCTTGGCGGTCTCGTTGAGGCAGGCCCATCTGCTCCAAGCACTGGTCAAGGACAAGCACCTGACAATTCCAGATATCTCTCACGACCCCAACATCGTCGTCTACCAGCGAACCAAGAAGACCTACTACAACTGGGAAAGAGAGGTCATGAAGAATAGCACGGTAAAGACATCGAAGGATGTCAAGGAATCACAGGGAAAATTCATTCTAGCTGCTAGCTCTTACGACATGAACGAAGTCTTGGACATCAAGCCTGATGCAGGTGGAGCTTTCATCAACAGCAGCTCGGAACCATTCAACGAGGAAATGGAGATCGACCACGAACGATTCGTCAACTGGCTAAACCACTTCGGACTACCAATGTACCAGATTCACAGCTCAGGACACATGATGCCCACAGAACTACGAGAAACGATCGCAAAGATTAGTCCAAAGACGCTGGTCCCGATCCACACAGAGCAGCCCCATCTCTACGAACTCTTCATCAAAGACCTGTGCAATGTACACCAGCCTATCAAAGGATCCACGTGGACGGTGGAATAGACAAGCGCGCAAACCGGGCATGAGAACCGGCAGAGTCTACCGACATTTCAAAACGTCCAGCGGTGAGAGCGCGACTTTGCGAGCGTTGAAGTGGGAAGACCTCGACGATTGTGTAATTTTCATTAACGATCTGGTTAGTGAAAAGAGTAGTGAGCCCGACCTCGGAATAGTCGCTGATAGAAAACAGACAAGGGAGGAGGAGGCGGAGTGGCTCGCGAGCCAGATAACGGGAATAGAAAGAGGGAGCATCGTCAGTGTTGTCGCGGAAATAAGAGGAAGATTAGTGGGAAACAGTTCAGTGACGAGAGGGTCGTATGAGGACACAAAGCATCATGGATACTTGGGAATTGCAATCTCAAAGAAACATAGGGATCGGGGAATAGGCTTGGAGATGATGCGCACGCTGATACATGAATCTCGGAAAGCGGGGCTGAAAACGATCGAACTGGAGGTCTTCGCAACCAACCCAAGCGCGATCCACGTGTACCAGAGAACTGGCTTCAAGGAAGCAGGCAGAATACCGAAGAAGATGCTGAGAAACGGGAAGTTCATCGATAGTATCGTTATGGCCAGAGAACTGTAGGACTTAGAGCTGCTTTCTCACAACTGCGAAACGCTCTAGCTGGCGATGGACCTTGAAGCCGGCTTTGAGATACATACTCAAGGGTCCCTTGTAGTTCTCTTCGGCCCATGGAGTCTCCCAGCCCCGCTTGATCGGATTCGTTGTAGGATAGCCTTCTGCAACATGTAACTTTTCCCGACGAAACTTGTCACATGCTGCTCTCAGAAGTGCAGCGCCTACGCCCCTTCCTCTATGTCCTGGAGCTACGAGAAAGCACATGATCAAGCCGATCGGCTCAGAGGGATCGTCTACGACAGTAGCATACCTCCGCATGTTAAGGAAGCTAGAGCGAGCCTGTGCATTACACCAACCAACCACTCTCCCATCTCCGATGGCTACCAAGCCGTGGGCTTGGCCTGATCTGATTCGTTCGGCACGTGCCGCTCGATGTGCGGGCCCGGCCTTTGCGGAGGCATCCCAGTTATCGCCGGGCGTATCGTAGAATCCGCAGTAGCAACCGGACCATTCTGGAAAGTCGGTGAAAGCATCCTTATCGAAGAATCGGAGATAATCGTCGAGGAGTTCGGGCGTTAGCTCTCGAACTTCAACTTTCGCTGCGTGGCTCATGACTGGCTCGTATTTCTGTGAATGAGTATAAAGGCCGTTTTTGAGGACTTGTTAGAGAAACAGGGAATTAGCTCCGCGATCGAGCGTGGTCGGGAGCAGTCCGTCTTGATTTGAAGGTGGTAATCACAACTACTGCGATTACTATGACTGAAGAAGCGAGCAGCGTCCGTAGCGTCAGCTGTTCAGCAGCAAGGAAGTAGCCAAGGAAGACGGCAACGACCGGGTTGACGTACGCGTAGGTGGAGACTCTTGCAGTCGTAGTCTTTGTCAGCAGCCAGACGTAGGACGAGAAGCCTATCACGGAACCGAATACAATCAGATAGATGAACGAGACAAGAGATAGAAATGATACGTTACCGGGCTGAAAACCAGCCCATTCTTTAGAGATCAATGACGCCACGAGGAGGAGGGCTCCACCTGCTAACATCTCCATTCCACTACCTAGCAACGGCGTCTTTGGGAGAGGTGCGTTTCTAGAGTAGACTGAACCGATTGCCCATGAGAGCGCGGCGAATATCAGAACTCCAGCCCAGAGAGGGTTCAATTCACCACTACCACCGAGGTCGCCAGGTCCTACCAGCAGAACAACTCCCCCGAAGCCCAAGACTAGGCCGAGAACCACGTGAAGAGTTGGGACGATACGGTCCTTTCGCAACAGCTCCAAAAGTGCCATCCAGATCGGAACAATGGTGATCAATACCGCAGCCAAGCTGGAAGGAATCACCTGTTCGGCCTTCGTCACCCCGCCGTTTCCTCCGAGCAACAGTAACCCCCCGATGATCGCCGCGGCTTTCCAATTAGCCCGTGTGGGACGCGGTGCGCCTCTCAAACGCATCCAAGTGTACAGCACTCCTCCTGCGATCAGAAAACGAACTGCGGCCATCAGAAACGGCGGGAATGTTTCGACCGCGAAACGGATCGCTAGGTAGGTGGACCCCCAAATCGTGTAGATCGAGAGAAATGCAAGCGCTATGCGGAGTCGTAATGTCAGAACAGGCAGGGAGGAGACCTCGTGGAGAGCAGCGGCTCCGACGATCCGGATAAACCATGCATTCGATGGAGAGAGAATTTCTTGTCGCCGATAGGAACTCTTTTACTCCACAAACTACCCCTACGTACTGCGAGTTGTATGTTCAAACAGATTGACTATGTAATGATCGGACTATCGAACATGGACCAATCAGTTGGATTCTACAAGGACGCACTCGGCATGCCTCTGAAATACAAAACTAACGAGTGGACTGAGTTTCAGACTGGGGCTACTACACTGGCGCTTCACCTATCAAAGCCCCGAATCGTCCCCGCGACCCTGCAGAATGAGATGGTCGCCGGAACATCAACGATAGGCTTCACTGTTTCTGACCTTGACAAGACATACCGTGAACTCAAAGCGAAAAACGTGAGATTCGTCATGGAACCAAAGATGCGAGAACAAGAAGGAATCAAACTAGCTGTCTGCCTCGACCCAGACGGCCTAGAAATTTCCATATCGGAAACAGTAAAACCACCACTTGAGGCTGAGGCGCACCCCAGCTAGCCTAGACAACTCCCTCGGAAGCAAAGAGCCACTATCACAAGAATAGAAGCCCTCACAAAATCGTAATCTATGCAGACATCAGACCGACCCATGACACTGAAGGATGGAAGATCGGTCAGACTTGCGACATACCGACCTGAGGATAAGGAAGCACTTGTCTCCATGTATGCTAGCATGTCACCGGAGGCCATCAAGTGGGGTCTGCCTCCTTACGATCGCCCTAGAATAGAACGCTGGACTACGGACCTGACGAACAACATAACTCTACTCGCCCGACTAGAGGAGAGAATTGTTGGACACCTGCAACTATTCAGAATCCCGTTTGAACGGCGCAAGGGAGTTGGGGAGGTGTTCATCTATATCCATCAAGACTTTCAGAATATCGGGCTGGGGACTATGATGATGAAGAGAGCGATCGAGCTCGCGAAGGAGAGAGGGTTCCATCGACTCGGACTGACTGTAGTGGCCGATAATCACAGGGCCATCAAGGTCTATGAGAAGGTCGGCTTCAAGAAAGAAGGTATAGCGAGAGAGACTTTCTACGGGGACGACCATCGCTACCATGACGAGGTCGAGATGGGCCTCCTGCTCTGATGATCAACTATAGCGTTCCAATGTACAAGCCCCGCCCCATTAACCCCTCTGAATCATAGCTTGTCTCGAGGCCTGCACGTCGAAAAGCGTCGAGATACTCATCATGAGTGAAAAGCCCTAACTCAAGTCGTTCAACAAAATGCTCCACTCGATTGGGAGTGGCGACGAGATGATGCATATCCAAGACTGACAGCCTTCCCCTGTTTTTACTGATGTTCATGCGAGCGATCTTGAGTTCTGGCTGGTCTACAAAATTCGCGTGAACCGATCGCTTGCGCCACTGTTGAGGGGTAATCCAGGGCTCCACAATTAGGACTCCGCCTAGCTTGAGATGTCGGGACATGTTTCGAACAGCGAGACCGAGTTTGCGTCTGGTTTTCAGGTGGCCAATCGCGCTGAACAAACACGTCATGGCATCGAAGTGCTTCTTGAGCTTGAATGAGACCATGTCACCACGATGGAGCACAATATCCGGGTGTCTCTTCCTGGCGAGTCTCAGCATTTGCCGGTTGAGATCTAGACCTTCGACTGAATAGTTGTTTTTCAAATATGTAATGTGGCCGCCGGTTCCACAAGCGACTTCGAGAAGATCATTGCCAGCGGAACGCTTTTGTTCCCGGATCAGCTGGTGAAGCTTTGCTGCTTCTTTCTCGTAGTCCTTGAACGAGTAAATCTGGTCGTAGAGTTCTGCCGAACGATTGTACAAATGCCGATGGGCTGAAGGGGTTGTCAGAGACAGATATGGCTTAGGTAGACTGCCTATGGGTGCAGCGGCAGATCCATCGCGTCCTCTGGAGCTATCAGTCCGATGGTGACTAGCTGAGTTACGACCTCGAGTATCTGCATCCGAATCTCGGCGGGGGAGACTTTCTTTTCCACTGCGAGTTCGGATGTTAGCTCGTCGATGGTCTTGTTTCCGTCGCTTTTCTCCCAGAGGCTAGCGATGTCATCGTTCCCGAGGTAGCGTGAATTTGCCTCGTTGATCAGGACAACTGTCCCGTCGGGGTTCTTTGCGATGTGGCCCTTCTTCTTCGGCTTGAAACTGGCGGGGTCGAACTCGATCGTCACTGGTTCCTGGTTTGCTTGGAGACCTTCTCGAGCCGCCGCACTCATCTTGTCCGGGGTCCAAGGTGGATCCCAGACGATGTCGACATCAGCCTGCTTGACACCGGGTATCTTCTCGATCATTTCCTTGACCTGATGACTCAGGTAAGCACTGGCTGGGCAGCCCATAGCAGTGAGCGTCATACGAACCTTCACAGTGCCGTTATCGATTGCGACACCATAGACTAAACCGAGATCAACAATGTTGACGGGTATCTCAGGATCGTAGCAGTTCCGGAGAACATCCATGACCAGACCAACAGAGAGTTCCTCGCTCAAGGACTGCGACCAAGCTTCCTGATGGCTGATCCGCCTAATAGAGCTATTCGCTCGCGAGAGTAGCGGGTGTAAGTCACCAGACGATGACAGGTGGTGGTGTTGGAGTATCCAAGTCCCAGACATGTATGTCGCACGAGAAATATGGAGAGGTGCTCAAGAACCCGCTCGATGACCATGGCGAGAGGTTTTGGTTTTCGATAACCATTGAATAGGATGTCGAGACCGGGGCTGTCCAGTTGAACCTAACAAGACCCGTACCGTTCAGGTGCCATTGCCCTGACGAACGAGATCCGACGGTCCAAAAGATAATGCCGGTCTTAGGATCAGTCAGACTGATCTTCACAGAACCGGCGGTAACGTTGAACCTCCACATGTAAGAGTGGAACTGAATCAGGGTCAGATTGAAGGTCGGCGTCGGACCGGTGAACGAAACGGTGTGACTGAAGATTAGAGTTGGGACATATCCATTAGAGTCACCATGGATGCGCGGAAATGTTGCTGGTTGTGAACCGGGAAAAGGGAAGGGTAGGCTTCTAGCTAGGAGGAGGATTAGTATGAACACCAAGCTAGAGATGCCGAGAATCCTCGTGGTCTCGTGGGAGACCATGATCTAGTCCTTCTTCTTTTGTTTCTTCGCCTTCTTGCCTCGGTAGCGTCGGCCAAGTTCAGCGAGCTCCTCTTGCCAAGGACGCATCACGTATTCGCCAAGCAGCCCGCCTCCCTCAGGGTTAGGAAAGGTGACTGGATGTTTCTGGAATTCTTTCTCGTTTTGTCGTTGGTTCTGGAGGAGATACAGAAATACGACCTCCGAGCCGGCCCAGACTCCGACCAACAGGGTCCAGTTACGGAACGGGTCTAGGCTGTAGAAGAGAACGATTAAGCTAGTGGCTATGAAGGATAAGAAAACGGACGCGATGGCCTCGCCTCTCCTCGGGCGGAGCAGCAATTCTCTCGCTCTTTCACGTAGGCGAACCCCGCTAAGAAGATTGCTGAGACGCACCTCTCTCCCGATGTATGTGTCAGAGTATTCTGTTGAGCCTGTCGTAGGCCGCAGGGAGGAGCCGGTTTTCTGCATCGATCAGCGGTCGCAGCTCTCCTGATTTCAACAGTTTCGCGATCCCAGTTCCGGTTGCTAGTTTTCCGTGACGCCAGCTTCGTAGGATCGGGCCGTATTCTCCCCTCAGACTCTTTGTGACGCTCTTGACCACGTTCTGGCCTTTCTCGGACTTGCTCTCCACTTCGACCTCGAAAAGCCGTATCTTTTGATCGTCGAAGTCGTAAAGCACTGAGTCAATGTCTAGTTCTGCTAGGACGGGGGAGCCTTCAGGGCCGAATGTAACATCTCGTACCTGCCGTTGTGTCTCTCGATGCTGGATGGGAACGAGGCCCTTGCTCTTCAATAGTTCAATCGGATCTGAAGGAGTTATCTGCCAGGCGGAACTCGGAAGTTGATGTGGGATCTTCAGCTCGGAAACCACTTTTTCAACAGTCTCATGTGACCAAGGGACCTCCATCTCAGCTCGGACCATTCCACCCCACAGAGTTCGTCTAGGATGAGTCTTCATGGTAATCCAACGATCCTGGTTATCTGTCCGTATTCTCAAATTCAACTTGCGATGCGAAAGAAAGTGGTTGGGAGTGTCGAAGTATGTGTCGGCAAGAAACTTCGTCTTTTCACCAACCAATCGATAATCTCCGACGCTTTTCTTATCAGCAATCTTTCTGACAATTTCCTCAGGATGGTCCGACAATATGAGAAGGATCGATTCGATCTCGCGGCCGAAACCGAGAGCCTGAGGTAGCTTGACCATCCGAGTCCAACTCATGGTTTGAACGGAGAAAGTGTGGTTACTGAACTTTATCTGACTCACCGAAACTTGCCATAGGGACAATTGACAGAGCCCAAGAGAGGAAGGAGACAACAGCGGGCTTTCTCAGACGACAAAAAAGTCGAGACTAAGATGGCAACTTCGCCAGCGTCCGTTCGGATCCCGTCAAAGATGGCGACTTCGACGAGCATCGACATTTTCATACTAAGGCATGGAGAGGCCGGGAACCGAATGGCAGCTGTAGAGAAAGATTCCGAACGACCCCTAACACCAGAAGGCCGGGCCGAGATGCAGAAAATAGCCAAGTCATTGAAGGCAGTCGGATTGGAGACCGACAGGATCTATACAAGTCCGTTGAGAAGGGCTCGGGAGACTGGTGAGATTGTGGCCAACGTCCTCAAGATCCCGACATTGGAAGAGTGGAACGAATTGAAACCAGACGGAAGCAGAGCAGAACTCTATCGCAAACTGGCAAGACTCGAACAAAGCTCCAGACCAATCCTCGTGGGACACGAGCCTTACCTGACCTCGATGATTGGAGAGATCATCGGGACCACGAGTGCTAAAATTGTTCTGAAAAAAGGAGGCGTCGGAAAAGTCCGAATAACATCATTTACTCCTAGAATCTCCGGCGAACTCCGCTGGCTTCTAACACCAAGAATCATCACTAAGATGTCTTGATAAACCAAAAACGAATCACTATGACTCCGCCGAAGTGAAACGGAAACGACGGGCGGCCCCTAGCCAAGTTTGAAAGTCTCCGTGATAGACCTAGGCTACAACTCGCTAAAACTGGTCAACTACGAAGTCAGGCGAGACAAGTCGTTCATCGCGTATGGACAGCACTCGGTCCTCGCGAAGGTTGGAGAAGGACTTGATCAAACAGGCTTCCTAGGAGACAAACCCGTCCGACGCACTCTCAAAACCCTGAAACAGTTCCGCGCGATCGTGGACCTTGAGCAATCAAATCATGTTCTCCCCGTCGCTACCAGTGCTGTAAGGGAAGCTGGGAACAGAGAGCAATTCCTCAAACAAGCATATCAGGAAACTGGGTTCAAATTCAAGGTTCTATCAGAAAAAGAAGAAGCAGTATACGCGTTCGAAGGAGCCAAGAACGCAACCAGCGTCCACGCCAGCTTGTTTTTCGACCTTGGAGGAGGAAGCCTAGAGATGGTCATCTACTCGGAGCCTACGATCAGAAAAATCCTCTCAGTCCCTCTCGGAGGACTAAGACTAACTGACCTATACGCAAAGCCAGACGGATCTTTCACAAAGAAAAACTATGCCCGGATGAGAAAACGGATACTCGAACTCTTGCCGGAGAAGAAGCACCTTCCAGCTTCAAAAGACCTTGACCTAGTTGGGGTCGGAGGTTCGGTACGCGCACTCGCGCGATATGACCAGATGAGAAGACAGTATCCCCTAAACAAGCTACACAATTATTCGATGAAGAAGAACGCCGTGGGATCAGTACACCGCGCCCTGCGCAGAATGAGTCTGAGGACAATAAGAAAGAATCCGGCGATAGGCCAAGAGAGAAGCCAATCAATCATCGCCGGGTCTCTAGTAGTTCACCTACTAATGGAGAAGATTGGCTTCCGCAAACTTATCGTCAGCACCCACGGTCTAAGGGACGGAGTGCTCTCAGCTTTTCTTGAAAGCCCAAGCTCATACCGCCAGGGGCGCGTAGACCGGGTTCTGATGCGCGAAGGGACACCAACACACGCGAAAGCGTCCGCCCCGGAAAAGTTGGCCAAGTCTCTATTATCGTATAGAAACCTGACGAAGAGAGAGTATACGATTCTCTCGGAGGCTCTCGCTCATGTCTTGCCTGATCTTCCTATCTATGATCCGGAGACCTTGTTCTACATTGTTTTGGAGGCTGATAGTCCACTGTCACACCAAGACCAGCTGATCATGGCTCTGTCTGTCGCTAGAGCGAATGGAATGAGGCGGACCGACTGGGCTCAGACAAGTTACAAGCGCCTCCTAGATAAGAAAAGCATGGAAATGGTGAAGAAGATTTCAGTCCTGATACAAATCGCCAGACTCCAACAGAAGACGGACATCCATCTATCCATGAGTTCTGAGCGCGGAATCCCTCGCCTTCACATAGCCCAAGGCAAGCAACGCATTCCGAAAGTGCTCATGAAGGATATTCTTCGAGACCTCGAAGACCTTGAAGGCGCTTTCAATCTCCAACTCGCCATGTAAACGCCCAAGAAAACCTAAGTAGTCTCAATTCTCGAACCCAGCCTTCCCTTGATTACTCGCGACTCTTTCGCGAAAGAATATGACAAATTCGCGCAAGCGCTGACCCGGAGAGTCAAGGCCTACCTTCGAGATCCGAATGCCGAGAACGTTCACCGGCTTCGAACCGCGACCCGCCGTCTGCAAGCCGCTTTCGCATTGCTTCCCAAGACGACACGGAAGCAGAACAAGGCACAGAAAGCCATGACACGCATCAAGAAACTGATGAAAGCAAACGCCAGTGTGAGAGACCAAGATATCATTCTCTCGAAACTATCAACGTACAAGCAGGATCCCAGATACCAACGACTCATAGAGGATCTGAGGAAATCGCGCAAGTCTCATCTGGAGCAGGCGAAAGAGCTGGCATTGTCCGTTCAGAAAAGTCCGGGACCTCGTGTGAAACCCAGAGGTCTTTCCGAAACCGTGCTCCAGAGAAGATACGACAAAGTAGCAAGAAAACTAGGCTCGAAGATTACGAATGAACTCCCGGTAGTAAGGGGAGACCCGTCTAAAGTGGAGGAATTGCACGTCGTCCGAAGAGACTGTAAACAGCTCCGTTATGTTTTAGAAATGGGCGAATTCTCTAGACCACCGAAGCCGCTAGTAGCTCTCCGTTCCTGGCAAGACCTGCTTGGCACTATACGCGACCACGATGTGATGATCGCATATCTTCGGGGACTCAACAAATCGCCGGAAATCCAGTTGGCCTTAAACATGGAAACTGAAAGTCGAAACGACAACTATCGGAAGTTCGTCGAGGCTTCGAGAGAGAATCCAGTTTCTAGGTTTGCCGTCAGGCATTGAGATCGTTCTAGTTCGGCAGGCTCATCAGCCACTGGTTTTTCGTAAGGGTCGTGGGCTCCAGTGAGTACTCTTCTGTGAGATAGTTGGCCATGGATGCCACATCGTTGATGCTCCGCGTCTCGGTTCTCAGTGAAGGCGAGTTCAGCACGTCCTCCACCTCCAACTGGTACAGCTCGTGGCCTCGATGCGTGCTCCTATCCATCATCACTGCGTATTCCCTATTTCCCCCGTTCCGCTCAACCATGAAGTACTTCCTCCTCCTCGTGAGAACCTTGTACGGCATCTTCAACATGTCCGGGTGAAGAGGTTCCTCAACTTCCCGCCTCTTGATCACGTTACCCAGTCGATAAGGATCTTGCACGACCTGAAAGTTCTCCTTGATCGTCGCGGACCTCGATTGACCACTAGTTTCGAACCTCACGTATTCATGCGTGGGCACCTGAACGTAGTGGTAGAGCTTGCCAGTCTCCATAACATTGGGGTAAGAGTCAGAGAGTCTGAATCCTTCGATCTTGCCCGCTGACAGATCGTTTCTTATCCTAGGGAAAATGTCCTGGTCCTCTGCGTCAAGCGCAACTTTTGCTTTGATCTCTGTGTTGTGGCTCGGTTCCTTGTACGCTTCACCAGATTTCCTAGCTCGGTCCTCGATGAGATTGAAGATCGTGGCCTTCTTGGAAATGCCCTGTTCAGCGTTCTCTTTCCTGAGAAGACCGTGAATTTTTCCGACTAGTGGACGACTTGTTCTGCCCGGCGGAATCTTCAGTTCCACAATGGCCCGGTTGGAGGCCCCTAGCATTGTCCCTGCAAGTCCCTCGAAGGTGAAATACCGAACATCTTCATCCATTGTAACCCGCACTCCTCGATCACTGTCAAGAAAATGATTCCTAGAATAGCTCGCGGCTGCATAGAGGCCTAGTCTGTGTGGAATCCTGACCTGGCCGAGCCGGCTCATTCGTTTTACCCTCGACAAGATTTCTTGAAGAGGCAGCATCTCGTTCCGTCGTTTGTGTCTGATGAAGCGGCCATGTTCTGACCGGGTGTTCTTTACCTCGAAAATCCATTTGTCGCTGAGCTTTAACTTGAACCGCTCCTTGAACGGCTTTTGCTCGTATCTCCTTCCTCTGATCGAATAGGTGAAGGGGACTTCGTGCTCCTCATTGTTGAAGTACAGCGTTTGGTTGACGGGGTTAGGAAAACTGTTCAAGCTCATCAGCTCGAAAAGGCTGAGTTTGAATCTCTCAGCTTTGCGAGCGTCAATGTAGTACCGAATCTCGGCCCTGACTTGGCTTCGCAAATATCGGCGCTCCCCTAACCATCGGCTTCCCGGGAATCCCGGGGAAGGAGAATTTTCAGGACTCGGGCCTCATAAACTAGCTGAGCCTCAAACCGAGTGTTCACAAGGACCTGTCTAGACGACTGTCCTCTGTAAACTCCGGAGCACCTCAGTGGAAGGTGAACTGGATTCGTAGCCTGCGAGTGCCGGTTTCGCGAGGGCCCACCCTATCTATTCGCTATCAGGGTTTTGAACTCAGGACTTTACGAACGGCTCTCCTATCGGGGATAACGCTGAGATTAGAAATCTCAGATTCCCAATACACCCGCTCTGCCTCTGTGGACCGGATTCTACCTTTCCACTTCTCCACATGGAAATAATGAATTCTCTGTCTCTCGCCATTGCTCGCTGTGTAGAGACTCTTCTGTACGAGTTTAGTCCTCTCGACGTCGATTCCGAGCTCTTCCCTCATCTCCCTTCTTAGGGCCTCTTCCAAACTTTCACCTGGATCCACATGCCCGCCTGGAATCTCTACGAACCCCGGATCAGCCTCGTCGTCAGCTCTCCTTTTCTCTACCAGAAACCTCCTCCGCTCCATCAATATTCCAGCGACAACGTCAGCGGCGATTATTCTCTGAACGTTCTTTCCGTTCAAATTCTTGCTTACCCATTCACATGGAAGAACGTCGATCCCCGCCTTCGTCATTTTGCCACTCTGGATCAGCATTAGTGCGCGCACCCTCTTGTACTTCGACCAATTGCTTGTCGACCTACGTGGAGTAAAGCGTACTCCAAGTTTCGTTAGGCCTATTCGCTTGACTCTACTATCAATCCAGCCGTAGCATATCGCCTCTTCGACCGCTTGGTCGAGGAAATCTCTGTATGAAATTAATCGTGTTTCGGAGAGTTTCTTATCGTAGAGAAGCCAGATTTCTCTTACAGTTTGATGATTCCTTGCTAGCCATGCTCGCCACTTGTCTCGCGAGGAAAAATTCAATTTCTTACCCTTGGCAGGCATGACACTCTCAACTCTTCGGTTGTTGCTTGGTGATAGCTTCGCTTATCTCTAACAGTTATGTTCGTGGAATAACTCGCTACGTGTTAGGCGGTCGTCGTACGAGCCTGTCACGATGGGATGAGGGGAGTGACTCCGACCACGTGAGAGGCGTGAACCGGGATATCTGGTTGGTTGGCCACCGTAAAATCCTTGCCTGGCAAGTTGACAGAACCTCATAGACTAGCCAGATTTCCTTGTCGATTCGGTGGATCTTTGAGCCAGATTCGCCACTTTTTTCGTGAGGAGAAATTCAATCTCTTAGTCTTGGCAGGCGTAGGCGTCCAATCTCCCAAGGAAGAGGTCCGAATGTCTCAGATGAAACCGGACAAGGAAATATGGTTTAGCTAACGTGGAGGGAAGACCCAGAGTTTTCCTTCGTTCCGGACGAGATGGCATCCGGCCGCTCTTCCGCGCGCGAGACAGGATCAGAATTCGAATGTGAATGCTCGTCCTCCGATTGCTGGTTCGACTTTCGAGCGTCGTGTCCCTCACACCACTTCGTGAGCGCGTCCACAGCGGCTTCGCTCAGAGAGCCTCTACCATACCCGTAGACGCTCATGGCGAGCATCCTAAATCGTCGATCAAGGTCTTCAGATAGGTACACCTTCAGCTCAGCCATTGTTCAATCGTCTCCTTCTCACTATAGGGACAAAGGGACCTTGGTTAAGCGCCCGGTGTAACGGTGAGAGAGGTCGGAGAGTTAGGCCATGGGCTAATCCGTGGGTGGGCTAGGTAGCTCTTGGAAAAGTGGTTTTGAGATGCCTACCAGTTCACATGACCCGTTCGGCGGCTTTCGGCCCGTAATGCCTTCCGTCATACGACTGCTCGCGGGAATCATCGTCCTCATTGTGGTCCAGAGCATTGTCCTGGGCTTCCCAGGAATCACCCAGCTAGTCCCAAGCACAGCGTTCACCATCGCGAGCTTCGTCATCTTTACGCTCGGGCTCATCGTTGCCGCGGTCGTCTTGAAATATGGAACACAACTCGCCAACGTCGTCTCGGACACCTACAAAGCGTACAGGGCCTATGCGCCCATCTTGGCTTGGGTCTTCCAGCTGACGGCAATATACATCCTCTACAGTGTCAGTAAGACAATGGTCAGCGGCTTCTTCGCCAGCGCCCCGTGGGCGTATCCATTGATTTTCCTCGCAATGGCTCTCATACCGACCGTCAAAGTAGTCGTAACAGTTGTACACGCGCTAGAAGGGCAGAACGTCCACAAACAAAGCGTCACCAGAGACCAGTTCTAAGGCCAGCTAACGAAGATACGACCGGCGCATTACTGCCGAAGTTCCAAACCTCCAATATTTCTTTCCATATCCGTTCCAGTTTTCTCATCGACCCGAGCGTTAGCCGTGCTAAACCGATGTCAGCCTTCCATTCTCAGGACACATCGAACCGTTTCTATCGATAGGTGAACTGTGGCTCCCAGCCCTTGCTACCGCCAGGTAGGAGGTCGAAGAAATGCCAGACGACATTGTAATCATCGCCGGGTCCGAAGACATCCTTTGAGATGCGAAATATCTTGCCGTTCTTGTCGCGCTTGAAGACCGAGACTCCTGGGACCTTCATTCCGTTTCTCTTCTCGTAGCCCATGTCCGTAGAGAACGGGGTTCCTATGCTGGAGAACATTTGGAACCTCCAACCTCGGCCAGTCGCGAACTTCTGCTGGACCGAAGGTGGGTCTGGAGAAACGACGGCAAAAGCCGCTCTATCCTCGAGGTGTGGTAGCACCCCGTTGAAACCATCGGCCCACATCGTACAGTAGGGGCATCCTCGTCCCATGTTGTGGATTAGGATCAACTCATCTTTCTCGCCAAACAGACTCGAAAGGCGAACTCTCTTGTTTCCCCAACCAATCAGCTCGTAGTCCTCGACATTTTTCACGAGCCCTCTTAGCCTTCATGATCACCCGCCTAAAACATCGATTCCTAATAACCATAGAGCTCTCCAAGATTGAGTTCAGTCAATATCCTTAGGCCCTCCTGGAGCATAGGCTTCTCTATGGCGGCCGCCTCGTCCTTTACTACTTCCGGGCACATCCAGGATCAAGCCCAAATGGTCAAAGCCAAGAGAATGATCTTGAAAGCTGGTTCATTGAAACCTGTAGAAGAGGGCCTTGGAATCAAGCGATGGCTAAGGGGCCCTAAACAGAAGGACGATGCCGCGAAAGAGAGAGTTGGCGATCTCTCCCCAAGAAGGGACCGAGTTGCAATTCTACCCTTTGTAAATATTAGCCCTGATCCAAAGGACGAGTATTTTGCCGATGGCATGACCGAGGAGTTGATCTCAACTCTCTCAAAGATACATCGATTAAAGGTGATATCGAGAACCTCCATCATGCGCTACAAGCAGACTGCCAAAAGCGTGGAAGAGATAGCGAAGGAGCTGAACGTTGGCAGTATTCTAGAAGGGAGCGTAAGAAAAGCCGCAAACGAGCTCCGGATAACCGTCAAGCTGATCGATGTTCAGAACGACGAACATGTTTGGGCCCAGGACTACGAGAGAAAGGTCGAGAACGTATTCGCGGTCCAGAAAGAGATAGCGCACAACGTCGTAGAATCTCTGCAAGTAGAGCTCTTGCCAGGAGACAAGCGGAGCATTGAGAAACAGGGAACAAAGAACATCGAAGCGTACGAACTTTACTTGAAGGGCAGATTTCTCTGGAACAAGCGCACGAAAGACTCGATGGCTGAAGCGATAGAATACTTCAGAGCCGCCGCCCAAAAAGACCCCTCATTCCCTCTTCCTCACATCGGGATTGCAGACTGCTACTCCCTGCTAGTCATTAACGCATACCTGACAGCGAGCGAGGGGTATCCGAAAGCGAAGCGAGCAATCGCAAGAGCTCTGGAGCTAGACGATAGTCTGGCGGAAGCGCATGCGTCACTCGGGCTGCTAAAATCTGATGCAGACTGGGACTGGCCCGCGGCAGAACGAGAATATCAGAAGGCGATTGAGCTCAACCCGAACTACGCCACAGCTCATCAATGGTACTCGATCCTCCTCCGAGCAACGCTTGGACGCGTGCAAGAAGGAATCACTGAGGCGCAAAAGTCGCTGGAACTAGACCCTCTCTCACCAGTAATCAACGTTAACCTGGGAGACGCATACTTGGCATTAGGAGATCTCGACCTGGCCGAGAAACACATCAGGAGGGCGCTTGAGCTGGACCCGAGCCTTCCCGGGGGCTTCGAAGGGCTAGTACTCCTAGCGGTCCTGCGCGGTTCGTATCAAGAAGCGATAGAGCTACTGGAGAAGGTTGACTCCATGCAACCCCTTCTTCACAAGAAACTGAAGATGGGAACGGCTTGGATCTACGCCTGGTCCGGCAATATCGAAAAGGCCAGACGGATATTCCAAGAGACTGCAACGATACCAGGGAGAGACTACATCACCGCGGTCGATTTCGCCAGATACTATTGCGCCGTTGGAAACATCGACTTGGCGTTTGAGATGCTTGATCGAGCTTTCGAGAATCACGATCCGGAACTCTGCACGATCAGATCGGATCTGACGTTGCGAGCCCTTTACTCCGATGCCCGCTGGGCTGCGTTCCTAAGAAAGATGAAAATAAGCTAGGCTAGCGAAAAATCTCAGAGCTCGATCCCGGGCCCCAGAAAAGCAGCCATGGGGGAGCTTGCGAATTGTCTCGAACAAGACGAAAAACAGTGAAACCACCGGGATTCAGAGGAAAATTCTATCAGCCTCCTTATACTAAGGCAGGTGCGCGACGTGTGGCAAAATTACAGGGGTCTCAAGGCATGGACTCTGTCCAGAGTGCAAGAAGATTCTCGGCAAATGGGTATAGGAATTTCTACATTATGCCAGCCTTAGTTTCACCCATCTCAGCCTTCGGATTGGAAAGCTCGAAATAGACCGACAAATGCATACTCAGAAGCGCAATCATGTCCCAGGAGAAACGGCTTAGGTTCCGAATCCGGACCCGTGACCAAGAAATCGAGCTTGAAGGAGACTTCGAATACGTCCGCGACAAGTTCGAGAACCTTGTAGAGAACTTACGACTCAAAGATGGAATAGTACCGGCGAAACCCGAAGCAGTCCAGGCATTAGAAACATCTGAACCCTCGGACTTGCTAAAGGGAATAGTCCAGTTCAGCGGAGAAGGACGACCCTACCTCACTGTCCCCGCGGATTCTCTGTCGGCAAAAGAAGCGCTCGCACTCGTGCTCTATGCAACCCACCCGAAGACGTTCGGGGACGACGAGCTAAGCACGCTTCTGGGATCCTCATGGAAGACAACGAGTGGAGCTGTCGTGAGGGCCAGGGCAAGCGAGCTGAAACGGGAAGGCAAGCTGATCGCCGAGAAAGGGTCATACGTGCTATCTGGGGCGGGAGTCCAGTGGGTTACAGGTGAGGTCATACCTGGCCTCAAGAAAACGATCCAGTGAAGAGCAGCTCCGTAGGGCTCCTATGGTCTGACCAAATTTAATCTAGGCCGACAAATAGGCAAAGGGCCGGTATTTTGCAAGTACAAGAGATGGCGAACCCCCCCAAACTGATGGGAATGCAACTCGTAACCGCAGACAACTACCGTAGGTTCGTCGCTGGGAAGCAACATGTGAAGATAGAAAATGTTGACGTAGAGATAGGTAGACCGTGGCGAATCAAAGAATTCGGACCGCCGAAGGATTACAAGTCGGAAGAATTCACTGTTTGGAGCTTCCCTAGTAGGGGCGACTGGGCGACCCATTCCGGAAATTATCGGGGAAATTGGAGCCCTTACATACCGCGAAACTTGATCACGAAATATTCCAAACCTGGAGAGCTCGTTCTTGACCAGATGTGTGGAAGCGGAACCACTCTCGTAGAGAGCAAACTCTTGGGCCGTGACGGAATCGGAGTTGATGTCAACCCAGACGCTATTATGGTAGCACAAGACAGATTGGGTTTTGACTACAACACCCTTGACAAACCGGGCCGCGCAGCGACCCGAACATACGTAGGCGATGCGCGAAATTTGGACTTGCTCGGCGAGGAGACTGTCGATCTTATCGCCACCCATCCGCCTTACGCTGGAATCATATCATATAGTGGAAAACGGATATTGGACGACCTCTCGCGCCTGAAGCTCCCTGCCTATATTGATGCGATGCGGAAAGTCGCGGCCGAATCATACAGAGTTTTGAAAAACAACCGATACTGCGGAGTTCTTATTGGAGATACACGAAAGGGACGACATTACATTCCTATCTCGCTGGGAGTTTTGCAAGCATTCCTAAGCGTGGGCTTCATACTCAAAGAAGACATTATCAAGCTTCAACATAAGACGATGACAACTCGCCAGATATGGCGGGGACATAGTTACGACTTCTATAAGATCGCTCACGAACATCTATACGTATTCAGAAAGCCAGCGTTGAATGAAAAAACAACGCCGCTAAAGTACAGTAAGAAATGGTGGTAATTGGACGATAAGGATTACGGGGCCTTGGGCTACCGGGAAACCGATTTCGGTTTGACCAGGGAGAAGATAGAACCATGGCTCTTCCCAATTCCGTTTGATATGAATAGATCACGTTTGACTCGCTTACTCAGAGTGAGATAACTCGGGTTAGGAGCGGGAGCATATCCATGAAACATTGTCTCGGGGGCGGCATCATACCACGCCCTCGCCTCTGATAGTGAAAAGCTCACTAACAGGTCCCTATCTACGCGCAGTTCTCGTAATAGGCGATTTTCAACTTCGTCTGTTGGTTGGTTGCCCTTTACGAGTTCTACGTATTCCGCGTAGAGTGGGTTTAGCTGGTTTTCTGTGTTGAGCAGGGCAAGGAAGTAATAATAGACTTCATCAGCAGAGCTTGTAAAAAACCAGCCAGGGACATCTGCTTTTTGTCTAACGGGCAGGGTACCATTTGTTGAATTTCTCGATCTATCATATTGGAGCTGGCTGATTGTTTCAAGTAGAATGAAGCCACTGTCTGGATTGCATAGACCTCTTATCTTGCGCGATGGATCAGATCCGATGTATGAGTCGACTTTGAGATCGATTGTCCTCTTCTGGGCGTTTGGTAGATTGAGAACAAGATCGATGCCCTTGTCATAGAATTCCGGATTGGAATGCACGTCCCGAAGATCCCTGCTATCTTTGTCTCTCGTCAAGTAACGCTTGACTACGGTCATTCCAAACCATTCGAACTTCTTTGCCACCCGAGTAGTGTGGACGGTATACTCTGCCAAGAAGATCCGGATGCCGGTTAGAAACTAGGAGACTTATCTCTTACGAGATTCTGTTTCGGAAAGCGCTTTAGACTGGATTGTTGGGAGCCTTGCTAGCTATGCTAGCTGAGTTCTCAAATTGCTTGTTGCGGTATAGAAGATACCCGCTAGTCAGGCTTAGGCCTGAGAAGATTATGGCTGCAGAGTAGAAGACCGCCTGGACACCGCCTAGGTCGTCGGCTATTCCAGCCAGCACGAGGCCGGCTGCTATTCCTGCGCTTAGCATTAGACTGTACAATCCCATGGCTGAGCCGCGAGACTCTTTGGCTGCTTTGTCACCGATGAACGCGAGGATAGAAGGGACCAATGCTGATCCGAGAAAGAATAAGATTGCAGCAACTATGCCGAGGGGCCCAACCATGTTGTAGGACTCGATCCAAGGTGTCCCGGGGGGAATACTGATCAACGGCCCGAAAATCTCAGGAAGAACTAGAAGGAAGCCTATTTCGCCTACGGCCCCAACGGCCATTGTCTTGGTTCGGCCGATCTTATCCGACAATCGACCGAACAGAATAGCCCCCGCCCCCAGAAGGACCAGCACTAGGAGTATGGCGGGTGCAGATTGGGAAAGGCAACTAGGAAACTGGCTCCGAGGTCAGCAGCGAAGACACCGGTGAATACGAAGCCTAGGACTATGCCTACTCCGTAGCCCGCGAGGTTGGCGAGGTCGAAGCCCCCCATCCCAACTCCCCGGTTCGTCACGACAGTCAGGTCGGTGATCATTGTCAAGGAGGCAACAGTAACCATGGCCGCGGCCAAGCCTTCAAGGCCGTGGGCTCCTCCCACCAGCACAAGATTGTTGGATAATCCGATTATCAGGGTCAGGATTGCAATAAGCCCTAAACCCGCAACGAACACTTTTCTTCGCCCCTTGCGGTCCACGTAAGCACCCACGGGCAGAGCTGAAACTCCCTCGACCAAGGGATAGATCGCAATTACCGCGCCCGAGAACGCCGATTGAGTTTTCGGTATTGGAAGGTAGATAGGGAAGAGGACTAGGATGACACCGAACCCTATTCGAGTGAGAAAAACAGCAATGTAGAGGATGGATAGTGTTCCTAGTTTCGCGAACCAACCGGGACTTGGAGTGGGGCCTTCTTGAGCGTTAACAGTCAACGGCTAGACACATTTTCTATGACTCGGCAGGCTCGAACCGGCCGCAGTTAAGAGCTTTCGATTGCTCCAGAAGCAAGAAATGCCCCCAATAGGGACCTGACTCACGCTTAGTGGGACTAGATCGCGTGGCTATAATGTTCGCCACACTCTATGGCTTATCTTGGGAGGAACGGACTCTCGTTTATGTGGTGTCTCTGGTGCTAGCGGTGAAGTCGGTCAGACAGAGACAACGGGCCTCAGCTGATCTTCTGCGGCTCCTGGGCGAATTCAAACGGATGGTGAACGTCTGCATCGCCGTTGGAATCGAAGAAAATGTCTCATCTCTTAAGACTCTCTCATCGAAATCGTATTGTCGTCTCAGCCACGACATTCTCAGCTATTACAGACTCTGCGCGATCAGCACAGCCACAGGAATACTCCGCAACCATCGAAAGGCCAAGAAGAAGAACCCCTGGACAAAAGTTCCCTATGCAGGGAAGCTGATGCTGACCACCTGTTAGGGGTTCAAAATCCAGAACGGTCTTCTCAGACTCCCAATCAAACCGCGACAGTACGTCTATGTGAAGCTGAACAATCACACACTCAACGTCCTCTCAGGGCTCAACGTTCGCTCGGTCACGCTAACCCCGGACTCGCTAAGCATAAGCTATTCGAAGGAGATGGTCGAGATAGAACCCGAAGAATACATGGGCGTAGATCGTAACCTGGACAATGTGACCGTTGCACAAAGAGGCCAGACCGTTCGAAGATTCGACCTGTCAAAGGCGACCAGGATCAAGTCTACTTACCGGTTTGTCAGGAGTCGGTTCAAGAGAAACGATACGCGGATACGGACACGAGTCTTCTCCAAGTATGGAGAGAAACAGCGGAACCGTGTACAACCACTACTCCACAACGTCTCCAAGAGAATAGTTGACGAGGCCAAGACCAGTCGGTATGGAATAGTAATGGAGAGACTTACCGGGATGCGAAGACTCTATCGCAGGGGCAACGGACAATCTAGAAACTATCGGGCACGGATGAACAGCTGGAGCTATGGAGAGCTGCAACGACAGATAGAGTACAAGGCAAGATGGGAGGGAGTCAGAGTCGTCTACGTTCC
>VBBE01000083.1 GCA_005884605.1 Candidatus Bathyarchaeota archaeon | reverse complement strand
GACCGGCCCAGTCGCAGGTTCAAATCCTGCCCTCGGCACCAAAGAAAGACCTCACGGTTCCGTACCCAAACCGCTGATCAAACGTTAACACAACGCCACTTCCCTCAGACTCCGACTTTGCGATGGGCATTAGGGATGGCAGAGACTGGCCGGCAGGTAAGGCCTTGGGTGGCGTTGCCTGGGAAGCGCTCTAGATTGTGACAGCTAGCAAGTGACTAGGAAGAGCCTGATGCAGGATCATCTCCCGATGCCAAAACAACCTACATGTTTTCCAGGGAAGCTGCGGCCTAGGGTTTTATTTTCCAAGTGTCAACAATCGTCCAAGGGTCCGTGATCTTCATTATGCTCTTTTCCCGCGTTCCTTTCTCCACTTCGACCAGTCCTAGTTCCACGACTCCCTTGGAGTCCTCCGCTGGGGGTCGTGGGTCGTGGGGAGCTATCTAACACAGGTAGAGCCGGTGGGCTTATATGTCGCGGTGGGAAGGCGTAAGTGGGAAGATAAAAGTGGGAATGGCCAGGGTAGACGAGAAGGGCAGGGTTCTGATACCGTTGGAGGAGAGGTTGAAGGCTGGGTTGCGGCCGGGGGTTGAGCTGGAAGTGACTCAGGAGGAGGAGGGATTGTTTCTTAGGCCTCTGGTGCCGAAGCCGGTGAGGGTCCGGTCGGGCCGGAAGTGGGGAAGGGAGACTTTCCCGGATGCTGGCGAGGCCACTTTTGGCGGATAGGGACCGGATACTCGTCGACGTGAACTGTCTAGCCATATTCTTGGTCGAGGACCACCCAGGACATCTATGCGTCGCCCGGGAACTGGAGAGGGGGTTGAGCGGTCATTTCATTCCGCTCGTGCTGGATGTTGTGCCGATGCGCGCGTACTGGATTATGACGCGCCAGTGGGACTGTGACTCTTCTCAGAGTGAAAAGGCCCTCAGACACTTCTTGGACGCCTATCCTCTCGTCGAGTATTGTCCAGTGAGCAAGATGGTGCTGCATCGGGCTTTCGACTTGGCCAGGGAGCTCCACCACGATCCGTATGACACGACCTATCTCGCCGGCGCCTTGGAATATCGAGCTTCCGGAATCATGACGACAGACACTGATTTTAGACGTCTCTGCCGCCCAGAGCATCTTGACTATGTCAACCCTGTTCCTCCACGGGTTCTGGAAAGGTTCGCTGGCTGGAGATCCCATCCAGAGGACTCGCGCAAATAGTGAGACGAGCATGTTAACGATGATGGAGAATCTTCGCTTCAATCCTGGAGCGAGGCATGGTTAGTTGTAGTGTGTTGTTCTTAGTCTGGTGAGATGGATGAGTATCACTAGTTTCTTTCTCGTGTCTGAGCGATTAGACTGGGTCAGTCGACACTTTTTGGCACCCGCATCGCGGTTGACAACCCTATACCCGATCCGTGGGGAGTTCCTTGCGGAGGCACGACTCTCGCCGGGCTCGTTGTCGGTGGGATCGCGAGGGCAGCAACTTCGGATTCCCTACTGGACTATCCTTTGAAGGAGCAGCCGGTGGTCTGGTCGCGTGCGCATTCGCATATGTAAAGTGGGGTAAAGCCTAAGTTGCCAGTTGACTCCGTGAGTTTGCTCATATCGTCAGTGGGTATTCTCGGGGGCATAATAATCGTCTACCTACTCCGCAATCAAAAGCGCAAGGTTGCGTTTGGGTTTGGAGGCTCGATCATTTTACTGGGACTAATTCTTCTGGCATTGCCTATGGCCTGATATCTGGAATCGTGGTTTGGATTATTATTGGGTCAGCCTTGATCGTCTTTGCGACCTCCTTCTATGCTGCGACCAGAAAAAATCTCGCCTAATCGTGCGGAAGCATGCATTTTTTCGTGACCATGAGAGTCACCCAAGAAGACAACTTCTGATCTTGCATCATTACGAGGGAAGAATCCAGTTCAAACAACTAGCTTCAAATGAAGTCTTTGCGCAAGCGTGAGCATTCCCACGAGTAGGTTTGATGTCTCTATGGGCCAAGCAGGATCTTTCTTGGCTCCGTAGTCGAGCCAAGAATGAGTCTGCTTGTGTGTGTTGGTAAACGGGTGATGAAACCCCCTTCCCCACTCAAGCTAGTCAGAGAGGAGCTAGGCGCTCAGCTTTGACGGTAGCAAAGCCTGGAGGCTCGAGCGACTATATCATGAAGGTCCAACAAGGCTTCCTAGGATCCTTCACGCTTTACTTCTGGATTAGAGAGGCGATAGCCCGAGATGAGTGAACCTAGCCAACGTTTGGGCATTCTCCAGCCGGAGATATGAACCCAGAGTCATAGTTCTGCCCTCGGCACTATAGAAACTAGAATAACGCTTCTACCCTTCAGGGCAGAACATCTTCAACCTTCTCGTCTCTTGCCCTCTTTCTGAGATATTGAAGATCAATCTGCTTCCTAAACCCCTTCCACAGAGCCTTAGCCTGTTCCAGGTCGACTTGGCTATTCCAGAATTTTGCGGCAGCAAGTCTATCCACTATCAGGTCCTCAACTCCCACAATCCTTACCTTATACGGACCAGCGTGGATGATGCGTGCCTTCTCAGAGTTTTTAGCGAATAAGCCAACGATGTGGATCGCCAACCCGAGAGTCTTGTTGAGCCAGATCATTCCTTCTCTCTCGAATCCTATCCGTTTCAAAATCTCCCCAGCCCCTTTCGAGTCCGGGGTCACGATGTCAATGTCGCCTGTCCTGAACTGGCCGGCAGTATACGTTTCTACAGCCTGGCCACCAACGATGTATACCGACTCCGGTTTCTTCTTTTCCAGCCTCTCAGTTAGGTATCCGATGAGAAGCATTTTTCTCGCCAGCTCGTCAGGCTCTTTTCTGAGCCTCGGAACTACTGACTGTGCGTTTCGAAAACGAGTGTAGCCGGAGACAGTTTTTCTAAGAGCCTTCCTAGAACTCATCGCATACGAAACTCTCTGTCCCCGATTTTCTCAAATCTTTCGCTGAAACCTATCGCGGCGAGTTCCGATAGTGCAAAGAATTCACCCTTGGCTCTGGAACGGCGAGGGCCGCTACGGGTTCTGGCTGTAGGAGTAAAATTCTCGCGTCTTAGCTGGGAGATCTCTTCTAGAGTTAGCGGAATCTGACGAATCCCCTTCTCGATCTTTTCCCAGTTTACCTGGAACCTTTGCTCCGTTTTTCTCCTGATGTCATTAGGGATGCCGAAGCCGAGTTTTGCGACTGGGCCGAGATAGCAGAGAGTCTTCTGTCTTACGCGTTCTTTTTCTCTTACGCCTTTCACCAGGTAGGCATATCGTCTCGATCCGACTCTCTTGACCCTAACGTACATGAGGTGAATAGAGAGACATGGGAAATAATAATGTTGTGCCTAGGTTTCCATACCTGTGGGTATCAGGGTGACTGAACTTGCTCATAGGAAACTTCGAATTACATAGCTTGACTGTTTTTCCTTGGCTCTACACGGCAGGAGATATGAACCGAGAGATTTGGTTCTGCCCTCGGCACCAAAGAACAACCTCACGTGCCGTAACATACAGATTCCAATTCTGGTTAACATCTCCACTTCACTGGATTTTCAAGAAGTACGTAGACACGAACGGGCAACTCGGGGGAATCGCGGAAAGCCCTAAGCGTAGGGAAGCTTTCCGAGATTCTGCTTGAATTTACCTGTGACCCAAATGAGACATGCCCAGGTCGCTAGCGAGAACCCGACTGCGTAAATTATCGAGTCTGAGAGAAGGGTCACGACCAAGCCGTACACCGACAGCGCCTCGGATAGTATTGCGCCTGTTGAGAGAACGAGGTATGTCCCTCCAACAGGGTTGCTCTTGACCATCTTCTCAAGGAATCTTTGGTTGGTTTGGGTAAAAGCGAGGACGCCAATGTTCACAACGGAGACGGCTATCAGCCCCAAAAGCACTGGGAGAATAATTTCTGGGTTACGGGCAAGACCGGGTCTCCCGAATACAACTAGGGTTGCGATCGCGATGTACACGGCGGGCTGATCCCTAGCATGACGAGGAGAATGTTTGCCTGGCGGACCATCCTGTTCTTGTCTGGAAACATGATGTCGCCCCGATCAGTATAGCCTGAAAAGATTAGTTAAAGAGAACTTGCGAGTAAGACCGCGTTCTCCAAGGGTATGTGAAAGGTTCGCTTTTGCATCCTCAGTCGCCTTTGTTCGACCTTGCGAATTTCGGTGCCGGATACTCCCGCACCTTTGATTCTCGTTACGCAACACCCCTCCCCCGGGGGATTCGATTAGGTCAAAGAGAACGGCTCACGCTATTGTAAGGCGAAAGACTTGCTAAGGGTCTCGGCTGTGGCTACACGCCAAGAATCTACCGACTACGCTGGTCGTCTATGTAATCGAGGAATTTGTTTACTCTATTGATGAACCTGTCGTAGTCGGGCTGCCAGACCATGTGCCCAGAGTCAGGAAAGATGGCGACTTCTAAGTTTTGGCAGTGTTGTCTGTACTTTTCGACGTGTTCTGGTTTGAGCAGCGCTTCTTCGGCACCGCCGCCTATTAGAAGAATTGGAGATCTTATCGCGTCCAGTTTGTCCCAGAGGAGTATCTCTGTGGAGTCTCGTTCCAGCCCGCGCATTCCTCTCATCCGGTTGGGATCGTCCTTTACTGATGGCTCGGATGACCATCTCTCCGCCCATCCGGCTGAGAACTTGGGATGCCGGGCAGGATAGTCTAGGAGGACCAGTCCTGCGACAAGCTCCGGATGCTGAGCAGCGTACGCTATTGAGTAGGTTACTCCGAGAGACCAGCCCATGACGCAAATCCTATCGAAACCTAGATGATTGACGACCGCGTCGATGTCGGAGACGTTCTGTTCGAAGAAGTAGCCTGCCTCCGGAGCGTCGCTGTTGCCACGTCCTCTCAGACTGCATGAAACGCACCTCCTGGGTGAAAGCGCCTTCATCTCCGGGATGAAGACCTCTGACGTACCAAACCCGGAATGCACGTAGACTACCGGCGTGAGGTCGGTGGGTGAATCCCAGCCGCTCTCAACGTAGTGGAGACGGACGCTTCCATTCTTCAACCTCCCTTCCCGGAAGGAAAACTGATGCTCTGAGGTGGAGAGAACCATTGGTTGGAACATATTGGTTCGGAATATTGGGTCCTTCCATTTTAAAGCCCCTTCGCCGCTCCTAGAGCGGGCCCTTGGGATGATTTGTGGATGGGTATGAAGGGTCGGGAGATCCGAATTATGAAAAAGTTGACCTCCCCAGGCTTGCGCTCGAAAGGCGACCTTCCCTCTCACACAAAAGGTGGGAGACAACCCAAGGCTCGATTTCTAATCAGGGAACTCGGTAGAGAGACATGGCCTGACTTTGCGAGATTTTTCGAAAACCGCCATCCTGTCTGGGCTGGCTGCTGGTGCGTCGCCTTCCACCTCAAGCGCGGCGAGCCGGAAGGGACAGCTGCGGAGAGAAGGGCGTACAAGGAGAGACTTGTTCGAGCGAATCGGTCCCACGCAGCCCTCGTCTACGACGGAGCGGACGTCGTTGGGTGGTGTCAGTTCGGACCTCCGGCAGAGCTGCCTGCTCGAATGAGCGGGTATGGCCGGTTGGACATCGCTCCGCCCGACTGGAGGATTACATGCTTCTTCGTCGACAGAGAGCGGAGGGGGGAGAAAATCGCCAAGGCCGCGTTGCAAGGAGCGCTTCGCATCATCACCATCAAAGGTGGCGGGACAGTCGACGGATATCCAATCGTCATCCCCCGAGGGAAACCATACTCGAATAATTTCTTGTGGAGTGGAGCTGCATCAATGTTCTCCGATCTCGGATTCCGCCGGCTAGGCAATCTCGGTTCAAGCAAATTGGTAATGCGAAAGATGGTTCGCGGTCGGTAATGTCATCCTCAAGCGAGATGCAAGAGACTCGTCCAGAGATCGAGGAAATTTCGGGAATCAATAGACCGAGATTCTAGCAACTCCTTTGACCTTCAGCATCTCGGGAATTGTGTTGCCTGGCACGCTCGCGTCTGCTATCAAAGTAAGTTTCGGTTCAGGGGAGAGTTCGGGGTCGTCAACAAGAGCCTGCCGTATGCTAATACCGGCGTCAGCTAGGAGCTTAGACGCACCAGCGAGTATTCCGACATTTTTCGGGTCTTGAGCACTAATCTCTACAACCCCCAGGCCCAATTGCTTCGCGACTCCTCTGAGGGAGAGCCCGGCAGACTGCAACTGTTCGAAAATACCTCGCAGATCCTTGTCGCGGTGTATCATTTTCACAGTTTCTCCTACAGTTCTCCTGTCAACTCCCGCTACTCTGGCGATTCGGGCTGTAGGGATCTCTATTTGGTTAAGGTAGATTCCGTCATCGCGTATAGCCAAGCCGTTCTCTATGCAAAGCCGGGCGACTTTGAGTCGTTCGGGATGATGAGGTCCCAGTAGTTTCTCGATTTTGTTCCACATAGACGTACGTACTAAACTATACAAGCAAGCTTAAAATTTTGCGCAAAGTCACAATAACTGTCATGCTTGATACCGAACAGACGATGCTTCCCCAGAACCGAGTCAACCTAGAGGAAGATGAGATTCCAACACAATACTACAACATACAAGCTGACCTTAGAGAACCTCTTCCTCCACCCCTCGACCCGAAGACCAAGCAACCGGTCAACCCCACTACCCTCGAGAGGATTTTCGCCAAGGAACTCATCCGCCAAGAGATCAGCTCAGAACGCTACATCACCATACCAGACGAAGTCCTGCAGGCCTATCTTGAGATTGGCCGTCCCACTCCTCTGGTACGCGCAACCCGGTTGGAGAGATTTCTCAAAACTCCCGCCAAGATATTCTACAAGGCAGAACACCTCAGCCCGACCGGCAGCCACAAACCCAACACTGCCATAGCCCAAGCCTACTACAACAAGAAACAGGGAACCGAGAGACTAGCGACAGAAAGTGGGGCAGGCCAATGGGGATCCGCGCTAGCGCTAGGCTCTGAAATGTTTGGATTGAAGTGCAAAGTGTACATGGTACGGGTTAGCTACCAACAGAAACCCGGCAGACGTGTCATGATGGAGACGTACGGAGCCGAGGTCCGACCCTCACCCAGCGAGGACACGAATTTTGGAAGGTCCTTGCTAGCCCAAGACAAGAACCATCCGGGAACTCTCGGCATTGCAATAAGCGAAGCGCTCGAAGACACCGTTACTCACGATAACACGAGATACTGTCTAGGCTCGGTCATGAACCATGTCCTGACCCATCAATCAATCATTGGCCTTGAAGCGAAGAAACAGTTCGAGTCTATCGACATACAACCAGATGTAATAGCAGGATGCATCGGCGGTGGCTCCAACTTCGCGGGCTTTGCCTACCCATTTCTCGGCGACAAGCTCCAAGGGAAACTGGACGCGGATTTCGTAGCCTGCGAACCAAAAGCCGTCCCATCCACAACGCGCGGAACCTTCACGTATGATTTTGGAGACACCGCCGAAATGACACCGCTTCTGAAGATGTACACTGTCGGCCACAAGTACCAGTCACCTCCCATCCATTCAGGAGGTCTAAGGTACCACGGAAAGGCCCCATCACTATCCTACCTCATCAACAAGGGCCAAGTGCACTCAGTAGCCTATCACCAGAACGAAGTATTCCAAGCCGCAAGAACCTTCGCCCAAACGGAAGGGGTTATCCCAGCACCCGAGACCGCTCACTGCATCAAGTACATCATAGATCAAGCGATTCAGTGCAAGAAGACCGGTGAGGAAAAAGTACTCGCATTCAACAACTGCGGCCACGGCCTACTAGACCTCAAAGCCTACGAAGACTTCCTAGCAGGAAAACTCACTGACTACGAGCCACCAAAAATTGAAATCGAAACGTACGTAAAATAACCGAGAATATCAAAGCCTTACCTCTCTTCTAGATCGTCCGGTGCCACATTACATGCCCAGTACTGGAAGAACAGCAGTGACAATCGTGGACCACGCGTCTGATTCTGGATCGATCAGCTCGAAATGGCCTACTCCATTGAGCTTGACCAGTGTGGGCCGCTCGCCCAGTTGTTCAGCTCTCTCGACAAACTTCTCGGACTGAGAGAACGGGACGATGTCATCCTCAGTTCCGTGGATTAGAATTTGTCTCGATCCACTTGGCAGGAGCTCGATAGGGCTCCCGGCATCGAATCGCTCTGGGTACTGGTCCGGCGATCCGCCCATGAGCTTCGCAACAGCGCCGTTTCCCAGCCGTTGCTTCCAGGCTGCCCGAAGGTCGCACACGCCAGCGAGCGAAACCGCACGGACAAGACGATACTTCTGAGCGCTGTGCAGAGGTGATGCTTTGGGAACGCGATGCGTGCTTGCGAGCCATTGTGCAAGGTGCCCTCCAGCCGAGTGTCCCATGACCGTTGCCCTAGCAACGTCGATGGCTGGATCTGAAGAGATTGTATCCATAATATTGTCAGTCGCGAGGCTGACATCTCGGAAGGTTCCAGGCCAGCCTCCGCCAGAGTTTCCGACCCTTCGGTATTCGAGGTTGCAGGTGACGATTCCTTTGTCCGTGAGTGCAGCGCACAGGGAACCCATGTGCTTTAAGTCATAGGCGGATTGCCAGAAACCCCCATGTACCACAAATAGGAACGGGAACGGACCCGGACCATCGGGGAAACGCAATTCAGCAAAGTGTTGAGGTTCAGGGCCGTACTCGATGCGCTTGTCGAAATTCGGTGAATGTCTCTCCAAGATGTCGCTCAAGTCTTTTCAGAATGAATTGCAGGTAGCCGTGCTATAAGATACACAATGAAAGCGATTGGGACCTTACATTTTGCGGCGGGTTTTCTTTAGATACTGCTCTTTGTCAGTGAGTCCTTGGAAACACAAGTTGGCGATTAGTGAGCTTCCTCCAGAGAAATTGCGGTTTGAATGTCCGCCTGGAAAGGTCGAATGCAAGACCAGCCAAGAACTCTCTCCCCTCGAAGGAGTCGTAGGACAAGATCGCGCCCTCAAAGCCCTCGTATTCGGAGTGGAGATGAAAGCAAAGGGATTCAACATCTTCGCGGCCGGGCCCCCGGTCACTGGGAAGAGGCCTGCGACTAGAAGTTACTTGGAAAAAATCGCCAAGACCAAACCTACTCCTCCCGACTGGTGCTATGTGAACAATTTCCAAAATCCTTACGAGCCGAAGGCACTCAAGCTCCCCGCGGGCAAGGCGAAGATCTTCCAGAAAGATCTGAAGAATCTCATAGACCAAGTCAAGAGAGCCGTTCCTGCAGCTCTTCAGAGCGAAGAGTTTGCAGCCCGAACAAACAGCATAACAAAAAGATCCGTGGAAGAGAGAGATAAGATTCTCAACGAGCTCAACGATGTAGCCAAAGAGTCGAGTTATGCCGTCCGGATGAACCAGCTAGGCATTGGAATAGTCCCCATCCGGGCGGGAAAGGCGATCAGCCAAGAGGAATATGACACCCTACCCGCAAGCACGAAGAAAAAATTCGAACAAAGCAGAGAGACCGTAAGAACCGCGCTAGACAAAGCAGGGAAGCAAGTAAACGAACTAGAAGCCAATACTCTAGATGAGCTGAAAAAACTCAGAGACGACACGGTACACTATGCCATGGGCGGCTTGATCAGCGCACTAACCTCTCGTTATCAGGATCAACCAGAAGTGATACAGTACCTCAATGACATGAGGGATGACATTCTAGAAAACACTGAATTGTTCGTGTTGGGAGGAGCGGAACAGCAGAAGAAGGATTCTGACACACCACCAAGTCTCATAGAGAGAGACCTGCCTGACCTTCTGTTCAGAAGATATCAGGTCAACCTCATCGTTGACAACTCCGACTTGAAAGGTGCACCCGTGATCGCCGAGGACAACCCGACAGTGACCAATCTCCTTGGAAGAATCGAGAGCGAAGCCAAGTTCGGAACCCTCTCAACGGATTTCACCCTGATCAAAGGAGGATCAATCCACAAGGCTAACGGTGGATTTCTCATACTCGGGGCCCGGGAGCTCCTGACAAGCCAGCTATCGTACGAGGGTCTCAAGAGAGCGCTTCAGAACGGAAACATCGCCATCGAGGAAACAGGCCAAAGGCTAGGAGTTGCAAGCACGAAGAGTCTCACTCCGCAACCCATACCATTGGACGTGAAGATCGTGTTGGCGGGCGACAATCAGATCTACCAAGCACTCTACGTCGCCGACCCCGACTTTGGCCTACTCTTCAAGGTCAAAGCCCAATTCGATGACACAATCGAGAGAAACGACGAGAACATGAAAACCTACGGAAGGTTTGTCCATACTTTATGCGAGAAGGAGAATCTCAGCCACCTTGAAGCGGCCGCGATTGCAAAAGTGGTGGAATATGGTTCAAGACTTGCAGAGGACCAGACAAAGCTCTCCACAAAATTCCCTGAGATCGCCGATCTAGTCAGAGAAGCCAACCACTACGCATCCCAAGACCAGTCCAAATACATCAAGGACACCCACATTCTAAAGGCACTGCAGGAGAAGATCTACCGCTCCAATCTTCTAGATGAAAAGACCAAAGAGATGATCGAAAGAGGCATCATACTCATCGACACCTCTGGGACAAAAACGGGTCAGGTAAACGGGTTATCTGTAATCAGCTTGGGCGACTTCGACTTTGGCCAACCATCAAGGATCACCGTTAGCGTTGGACTTGGAAGAGAA
>VBBE01000008.1 GCA_005884605.1 Candidatus Bathyarchaeota archaeon | reverse complement strand
AAGCGTCCTAGTTCCTGAGTAGCAAGAATCAGCCATTCGGACCCCTGCACAAGTCTGAGAAGGTCGCCTGGCTCGACTTTCCTTGTCTCGAGTATTTGGTCCTCGGTTCGCTCGTCGATCCAGTCGGATAGAACTTGAGCCGCTTTTAGTTCGCCCAGGAATTCCTCGTAGGAGACGGGATCCTCGAACTGAGTCGGAATGGGATAGGTGAATTCATCGCTTCTTTGTTCTGCTAGTAAGCCAAGTTTGTCGACTTCGCCTCCTCGGGGACGGGGCCGTGGGGCTAAGTCGGGAGTCTTGGAGATTAGGTGCAGGATGCTGAGGTCAGTCATCTTCTTTGCGCGGTTGTACAGACCGTCCCGCAGTATCACTGCAGACATTGGGTCGATGTACAGCTCGGAGACTCGCTTGCCGAACCTGGTGGCCGACAGGTCCTTGCCTTCCATTAGCACCATCTCCTCCTTGAAGAGAAACCGGAGAATATCGCCAATCTTGGTTTTGATCAGCCGAGGCCCGTACTGGTGTGCGTAGAAGGTTCTCGCGAAAAAGCTGTATAATCCATCCTCTGAATGAGCGTAGCCAGCAGCTATCGTGGATAACACGTGGGGGCGCAGAACTCGTTCTGCCGCCAGCTTGGACCAGAGCTTCTCAGGTTGGGCGAGAACGTAATTCTCCATCAGCCATTCTGATTCGTCCGGGTTGCGGGCGATCAGCAAGGCTTCGCCAAACTTGTCGTACTTTGGCCGTCCGGCGCGGCCACAATTGTGAACGATGAAATTTGACGCTAGATACGTTTCAGTTTGGCTCACTGAAATATTGTAGACTTTTGCTGGGGTGCGGAGCTTCTTCGTAACAACGCCCTTCACTTTGACCCAGGAGTAAGGTTGTCTATTCTCTCTACCTCGATACATCCCCGAACCGTGATACCTACTATATTCTATCTTGCGAATCTTCTTAACAGATTTCGCTAGTTCGCTGAACCTTTGAATGTCGGATATCCTTCGAATAGTGACTCTGTAAACTGGGTTTGGAAATATGGTCAGTCTATTATTCAGCATAACGCGTTGAACGCGACTATCTTTGACAACTGCGCTTACAATACCAAGCCTGAGTAAGAGTTCGTGGATACCCCAAGCGAACCTTTCGCTTCCCGTCGCGATAACGATTGCTCTAATCATAGCGTTTATGCCTCGGGGATGCTTGGTTTCGGAGTAGGATCCGTCGCCGTCGAAGACGCCTGCGAGAAAAGCGGCTATCAAGCGCCTCGGGAATTGTAACAGGAAGTCCGGAACGAAAATGTTCAAGGATTTCTTTTTGACCGGGATCCCAAACTGCGAGATTGTTGGACCTAATATGTTCGAGCCCACTTCAACTGTGAGCTGTTGATCCTGTCTGCTAGTGATTCTAGGATTGCAGCCTAGTCTTTGGAGCACCGACTTGGCTTTGTTGATGATTTCGCCGTTCTTGTTGAAAACACGAATATGGTAATAGGTTCCCCTAACGTCTCTGGATTCCCTGATGTGTCCGTCCGAGGCAATGATCCCAACTAGCCACATGAAGTCTTCGTCAATGGTTTCAGGTATCCGACTTGGCTTTCCCCACTTGGATTTGACGAGACGAATTTGCGAGGCAAGTTCCCTCTTGCTGAGCCCCAAAAGTTCGCCCAAAGACAGGACTCTGGACAACGGCGGATTTCGTCTCGCCGATGTGTAACCCTTGAAGGTCTTGAGGCTAACTCCAAGCAGTTGCGCCGCATCTTTGTATTTGAGGGGAATAGAGCTCTTATTGAAGAAGCCGATCGGCCCCACTACGTAAGTTACTTTCTGGGGCAAATAGTCTATCCAGTAGACCTGGTGGTCTGGGGTTGGGATCTCTCGAACGTATGCCAGGTGATCCCCTGTTCTGATAGATTTGAGAGGGACCCATGTAGGAGCGCCGTCAACGCCTCTCGCCAAAACTGGGTGCTCCGGCGTTGCCATTAGGGGTCTCCCAATGGAGGTGCTGACCTCAACAAGCTCGTCTGCTTCTCGCTCAAAGTATCCGGCGATGGGTTTGCCCAGAACCCCGTGAGGATTCGACAAAGACAATACACGGTGGTTAATTCGGTCTTTCACTATTCGACCAATTGGAAGTGACGACCCGTTCTCCAGCGTTACTGGTACCTCAGCAGGCAGACAGAATTGCTTGTACTCTAGTACGCTTATCGGGTATCTACCGTATCCTGCCTCGTAGCGTTCGTAGCTGCTTATGACCACAGCCCTAGCCGGGAGGTTAACACCTGCGGAATTGTGGACAACGAAGGAGCCAACGTAGCTGCTGTGACGCTTGACCTCCAGATTGTGAACTGTGCCTTGATAGGGTTCTTGCTCGAGCTTTCTAATCGGCATGTAGTAGTAATTGGAATCAAGATATCCCCTATTGAATTCAAGATTCCCACTAGCCCTTTCAGGGTTGACCCTCAAGACTTCTACCATGAACCGGGTTAGTTGCTTCCCGGAAACCGAAACTGTGTAGAGGTCGTGTTTGTGCGTAATTGCTAGGCCTTGTTCTGAGGTAATTCCGGCCCTCTTGCTCACCTTGATTGTAGCCATGTACCCGAGTTTGACGAGCAATGCAAACAGTTGCTTAGCCAGAACTCTCGACACGGTTGAGTACCTTGCTGTTCTTGCTCCAGATTTGGAGACATCACCGTCTCCGCGCCACATCCCTCTAACTACATGGGCAAGCTGATTGTTCGGAAGGTACATGATCGGTCTCTTTTGTGTTCAGAGCGAACATCACTTGTCCTTGCCTTCCCGTGTACCCTTCAGCGAGGTACAGGCCTAACACTTCGAGCGTCTGAGGGGTCAGCTCTAAGCGGGCAATTTTCAGTCTTGACCAGTGTTTTCCTACGACGCCAATCTGGTTCGATAAGGGGCCTTGCTCCGACAGATCAACATACTGAGTGTCGAACTCTTCTTTGATTCTCGGGAACAACACCAGATCGCCGACCCTCAAGCTCTTTGCGGCGATCCACTCAGGCCTG
The DNA here is from genome assembly GCA_005884605.1 of Candidatus Bathyarchaeota archaeon. The sequence continues at coordinate 964 of VBBE01000008.1, read as the reverse complement.
GAATAAGTCCACCAATGACGATTCGTGCCGCGAGTGTGCAGCGAATGCCTTCTGCGAATAACTCTGAGCACACTGTGTTCTGGCGTCATCCTCATGGGGAGCTGGGACCAGGGTGTGACCTTCACGAGAGGCCCGTCATACCATCTGGAAGTTGGCGCGACGACGTTTTCGAAAACGTTTCCGTGAGTCAAGACCTTGTCGTAGCTGGAGAGCTTCTCGATTGCAATGGGGGCTGGATTTCCAAAAATCTCCTCACCCGCAGGGAGGCAAAGTGTTGGGGTTGCTGCAAGTACCTTGATCCTGCCTTGTCGAAATGCGTCCTCGATTATTCCTCGGTGAACTCCTGCTAAGCCTGCGTGGTGAAATCCGGCGCCTGCCGCGACTTGCATGGCGAGGGCCTCGCTTAGCCTAGTCTTCTCGCCTGTAGACAGTATTCGTTCGGCGATAGTGTTCAGTGCTCTTTCCTCTGGTTTTGACAGTCGACTTTTCACTGCTACTGAGGCTTTGCGTCCCATCTCGACGGCAGATCGTCGTGTCTCGGTGAAGATCAGCGCTTGTCCGCCCGTGCTTAGTACGTCGAGGGCGATGTCGAGGCTTGGCGTTTTGGTTCCGCTTACGATCGCTCGGCTTGCCCCGTCGCGGAACTGCACTTGATTATCATGGTAGATTCCCTCTTTCAGCGGGACGGGGCGCCAGTCGGTTGTGACAGAGCCTGCTTTCAACCAAGACCCTACCTCTTCCGCATTCCTAACTGTTGCACTGAGAGCCAAGACCTGGATGTTGGGATTGATCTCGGTTAATCGAGTGAGGACCACTTCGAGGGTTGGACCCCTGTTCTGTTCAGTTAGGAGATGAATCTCGTCGGCAACGACCAAGGTAAGCTCACCCATCCATGGAGCGCGGTGGCGAAGGAGGGAGTCTCCTTTTTCGTTAGTCGAAATGATAATGTCGTATCTTCCTAGCC
>VBBE01000007.1 GCA_005884605.1 Candidatus Bathyarchaeota archaeon | reverse complement strand
AAATTTGGCAAGATCGACGATTCTATCATACTGAACAATGTCGACGTCAACTACGACACGCTTATGAGGATATTGTCAGAGCTCCGCAACGAAGGGCGGATCAAGTGAACTGCCGTCGAAATAATTCGATAGCTTCTCCTTTCATCATCGGATTCCTGTCTATCCTAGCAGGAGTCCTGGGAGGCTGAAGAATACCATCAAAAGTATTAGGCAAAATGAGGTATTACCAGAATACATTTCTAGCCTGAATTTACAACGCTGCCAAACCCTTCTATCATATGTTCTAATCCTCTTTCTATCTTGCCCTTGGCAAACGCTGCCAGGACTGTTCCTAGCTTGCCCAGCTTCAGGTCCGCATCCACGGATATCATAGTTCTGGCAGAATCAGAGTCGGCCGGCTCAAGCAAGCTGATATAACCCAGTAATGACGTAAGTAAGGTAATGATCGGAGCGCTTTTTGTTACCAGGTAATGGCCTTTGGATCTGGGCGGTTGACCTTTTGCATGCACATATCGTGCGACAGTGGGAATGCCATTTTTCTAATCTAACCGTAAACGGCAAGAATTTATAGAGCTAAGGTAACGTTACCTTAGATTACCTTGATTACCGAGCCTCATAGGTTACCCGTCACGAAGAAACAGGCTGTGTTGGAACTACTTCATTCGGCCGATTTTCTAACAGACGCTGAAATAGCAAAGAAGGCAGACACTACAATTCAATATGTTAGGAAGGTAAGATGCGAAGAACGCCAGGAGACCTTATCCGACCTCAATAATCCTTCATCAACCAACAGCGGCAGTAACGATGATACCGCGCAAGGGCAGTATGCAGCCCGACAAGAAAAATCGGGCAGCAATCATTCATCAGATTCAAATGCAAAATCTGGCCCCAAAAAACAAACTCAGACACATCGTCAATTTAGCAGACTATCATATGACCAAAGATCAGTAATTGGGCTTATCTCAGAGGAAGATCGCAAGAAATTATGGGGAGACTTCTTGGATAAGAAAAGCTTACCTGAAATTATTAAGGAGCGTGGGTATCAACCGGAAAATGTTTGGCATGAATATCAACTTTTTCTTAGGTTTAATGGCTTTGACGTCCACGAGATTCAGGCGAATCTTATCAGAAACATATCTAAATCAATGGATTTTCTTCTGTCCAAATTTCAACAAGAGGAGGTGAATGAGTACAACAGAACTGTACAGGAATTTAAGAACAAAGGATACATTGGCAGCCAGCAATTCAATTATCTGCTTAATATCTCACAGAAAATCAGATACCTAGAGGGCAAAAATTCAATTGAAAACCTGTCTGAAGAATTGCCTTGGCCATGGGTGAGGCCCAAGTGTACTTACTGTAAGAGACCTGTAGAGGGCGTTATAGTTAGCACCAAGTATGGAACGGCTGAACGTGTGCTTAAGTCGGAGGATTGGAGACATGTCAGATGTCTTAACCTATAAAGATCCTTTAAGAGGTTGAGGAGCTCAATAAGCTGCCAATATATCCTAGCCGATTCGGGGCAACTATGGGCGCAGCATATTCACTATGGTCTCTTGTTTGCTTTGAAATGAAATAGAACATCTGAACACTATTGCATGAGATGGCAGGGTTGCAGCCACTTAGAATGATCATCTGCAAGTTGTGGCAGCTTTTGGCTATCGTCGAACGCTCTACCTGATACAAAGTGTAAGTCACCTCATGCTATTTTTTGTCCTAACGTAATCTGACAGTATTGGCTGCAGCGTAACGGCCTGCTCTCCCAGAACGAACACTTTATCATAAACCATCTCGACTTTGCCCCAGAGCTTGCTAACGAGACCGCGCTGCAGCATCGACTCCATATAGTCGCGCGCTCTGCCAGTAGCCGCCTTTTCATCATAAATAATTTCTAATGCAGGGCGCTTCAGCTTGCTGATGTCGCCGCGAAAGATATTCAGAAAGCGCGCTTCATCATTTTTATTAAGTTTCACTGGCCTCATATCGACGCCTGTTATTGCCTTGGAGCAGCGATTCAGACATGCTTGACGACTTGTCTTTGCAGCCATTCCAAGGCGTCAATCTCCGTATACAGTCGTTCTATCGAATCCATGTCCTCTGCCACTTCAAGCTGCTTCCGTTTTCTTAGGATTTGAATAGCTACTCCTTCAGTATTGGCTGATCTGATAGTTTCAATCTGTATCTCAAATGCTCGGTTTACCAGGGGTTTGTTTTGGGTATTAAATACAGAGATAGTCCCACCAAATTTGCTTTCTGAACAACAAAGGAAAACTCTTCTCGGAGCTCCTTGTGGTCAGAAGCGCCTCTTCAAGTGAGTGATTTGTGCTTCAGAATAATTTCCATTTTCTTACAATTTTGCCTTCTTTGCTTTCCATCTTCTATACAAAACAATACCAATTAAAGGCGCTAGGATAAGTGGTGGAAACAATGCAGCCAAGGCAAGAGCGGCGATCACATAAATTCCAAAAAATAAGAGTGCAGCACCTGCTAATGCAGCAAGTACAATGTTTGTAATCTGCCAGCTTTTAGGCTCGTCACTTTTTGGCAATTCAAATGATGTAGGCAGTCCAGAAAATCCACAACCCGAACAGGCTATTTCCTTTGACATATCGATGTTATCATTATCATATGCATCCTAGTGCTTACATTGAGGACACTCTAAGCGAATGATTGTCATTTCCTGACATTCCTTACCAATTGTAAATAGCGCTCAACTATAAGCCCTTGTTGGTCAGTTAACGCTTTGCGTGCGTTTTGAATGACTAGGATACTCGGTCCATCAGTGCAAACCAGTCGGAGAGAAATTTTAGGCGGCCAGCGGAGCATAAGCCAGTAATCTCCGCCTGACCGCCTCCGGTAGGTATATGCAAGGCAAAAAAACTTAATTCCGACTTATAT
>VBBE01000034.1 GCA_005884605.1 Candidatus Bathyarchaeota archaeon | reverse complement strand
TGATTGGGCTGCGTTTCAAGCCCATCGCAATCGAGGAGGCTCCGATTTCCAGTTGCTCGTCAGAGTCTCCATCGTCCAATCCCATGTCAACTAGGGACACTGTCCGTGGGTTGAGCGTGGACCCTCGTAGCGATTGCATCGATTTAGTCGAGAGCTGAAGGAGTGCTTCCGGAATCGGATGTTGAAGCTCTTCCGGTATGCTTTTTAATTGTGCGAGAGGTTCAGTTAGTTCCTGGGTGCGGTGGAGCAAGGTTAGATTCCCCCAGTATTAGGCGGGAGATCCCCCTCTCCCGCCTGTCCCCGCACCCTCTCTAGTATCATCCTGGCGCGGTCACCTTCGGTTCGTGCTGAGACACTGCGGCGCGAGCTGTCACGCCTCTCGCGATTTCGTGCGACTTGCGAATCCCCTGGATCGAGAGCCGATAGTTTCCCTCATTGGTCCGCTCGACAACCCCGGTCTTCCCCATCATCGCTAGAGTGTTGCGGACTGTCTTGACAGATTTTCCGACAGCCTTGCTGATGTTCTCAGGGCTCATATCGACGCTAGGTCGAGTACCAACTGCATGCGCAACCCGGGTAGCTAGCAGCACGAGCGCGATCGATTGCTCTGCTGACATTTCCGGTTTCAGAAAGACAGCCTCACCCTCAGGTGTCAGTTTGACCGTCTCTGAGAGATCGTCCACCATCGACGAATAGTCCGGAGAGAACGTCAACTTCGATGCTAGTGAATAGTTGGGTAGAACCTGTGCGGCGAACCGCATAACCTCCTGTACAACTGTCTCTAGGTCTCCTTCGACGGTGTGTTTGATGTCTCCCCATTCAATCTGAACCTTGACCTTCGGACGCTCTGTCATCGCTCTCTATCTCTCCGGCAACTGCATCGCTTTTGGCATCAGTGTCTGGATGACCACTCGCTGTCCCATAGTTGTAAGCCGGTAGGAGCCCTTTCCGACCCTTTCTATCAACTGCTCTCGTACAAGTTCGCTAAGACGGCCCGCAATGGTCCCAGTGACCCTGCCTGTAATCCTTGCCAGCTCGTCTAGTGAGATAGAATCGTTCTCTTTCTTTCCCATCAAGTAGAACATGCGTGCTCCGGCGCCGTGAAGCATCATGAGCTCCCTATCCTTGAACGTCGTCGTATCTTTCAAAATCACAAGACCTTCGGGAGAGAAGGCGAGGACGCCTGCACAGTTTTGCAGGAACTCCACGCTGTCGACAGAGAGTACGAGCTTCGATGCTAGTTCAAGCGAAGGGTAGGCTTTCGAAAAGAAGATGACAAGTTCGCGAACAACATTCTCCGGGTTTCCAATGACCTTGGTCTCTGCCCCGTTGTGTCTAACGGTCACTTCTATCGTCCCGCTAGGTTGGCTGGGCCGAGCCGAACTCTGAACTGGTTCCAGGTCGGACAATAATGCTCAGCCCGAGCCTTCTCCGTTGTAGATATATAACGATTTTCGGTCCCGAACATGGTTCGACAAGGTGTTACTCTTGAAATCGGGAGTGAAAGTGAAAGTGTTTCGCCGAAACAACACGCTCGGGAACGCATACAAGGTGTTACTCTCAGCCCTCTCAAGAACATGCTAAGAGAATTTCTACAATCGCATCTTCCACAATACCTTTATGTGATTGGCCGCCCACACCTCGCAAGAATGAACTACAACGAGCTCAAGATCCACATACTTGGCCTCTTCGAACCAACACAGGAGTTCGACAGTCTCAAAATTCGTGAGCTCTTGTCGACAGATTGGACGCTCAAGTTGACGGACAAGGCTGTCGAGATGGCACTCCTGCGTTATTGGAGACAAGGACTCTTGAGTCGGACCCGCCGAGCAGGCAGGTTCCAATACGCTCTAACCGAACGCGGTTTTGCTCGAAAAGAGTGGTTGCTCAATAATGGATGAGTCCCCTTTGGACTCGTTGTCAGAGTCTCTCTAGTCCAGTTTCAGAGTCATGAAGATCTCATCGACATATCCCTCTTGCAACCACCCGGGCACCCTTCCGGATTCTTCAAACCCGGTCTTTCGATACAGCGCCAAGGCGGGGCTGTTTCCCTCGAAAACGCTCAACCAGACCCTACCTAGGTGCAACCTCATGGCAAGAGTCTTTGAAGCCTCCATCAACATCGTCCCAACCCCAAGCCCTTGGTAGTCAGCCCGAACATAGATTCCTGTACCCATCGAGTGTTGCATGACTTCAGCGGAAGATCCGAAGAGGTCGACAACCCCCACAGGTTCCCTAATGAGCTCGTCCTCACACACGATAGGAAAAATCTGCTTTGCTTCAACCCTCCGTTGATAATCGCCGTGTGGCCACGGGTATAGACCCTCAAAGACCCCAGAGCCGATTCCTCGAATCACATTCTGGTGAGTTACGAACTTGTCAAGGATCGGCCGATCATCAGATCTGTATCCTCTAACCTTCAGTTTTGGCGTCTTTGCCTTTTCAACTTCTGTTCCCTTGTACATGCCGGGCTTGGCGTAACTTCTTCGGACACCAGACTTGTACCTCGAACTTAGATCCTTGTAGAGAAGGTGATAGTCAAATCTCCTCCCATCAAGTGAGACAACTCCCGGTAGAGAAGCACCAACGGTGTAGCCCAACGCTTTCAATGCCTGGAGCCGCTTCTTGTCATATCCGAAAACATTAGTCCGAACAACCGTCTTCTCACCCGCAACAGCGGTTTCCTCAACAAGCCTAGTCGCCTCCCTTAGCCCCACAACAGAATCTGTTACAACACGAAATCTCGCCGTGGGTACTTGCTTATCTCGCCCTGCATTGTAGGAGAATAGCGCGTCGACGGCCCTTCCCTTCAGCAGGACGAAACTACTGCCGGTTGCAAAATATTCTCCAAGTAGACTGTCACCGGCAGGAAGAATACGGCCGATTTGCAAACTCTTGTCGTTAAGGTAGTCACGGGCTCGAGCCGGCTCGTGTTCAATTGGGATGACTTTCAAAACATTGCAGCAGACATTGTCAGATTCTTAAGACTAGTTGACACTTGTCCCGATCTTGACCGCTTGCTACGTTCTCACTTGGCGTGACGGCATTTGTTGAGTCTTCTCTGCCAATCGTAAGGCAGAAAAGACCATGGACTAAACGGCATGGTCAGCGGCCGTAGTCTAGCCTGGTCTAGGACATAGCCCTAGTAGCGTCCATTGGGCTTCCAACCCAACGACCCGGGAAGCCGTCTCAACAACGGCTCGGGACTTCAAATCCCGGCGGCCGCACCACACAAGAGTTATCGAGTCTTTCTAACGGGTCTAAATGCGACGATGAGCCACCATACGACGGCCTGTC
>VBBE01000082.1 GCA_005884605.1 Candidatus Bathyarchaeota archaeon | reverse complement strand
CATTCTACCCCGATATTTTCTACCCTGACCGTTACCCTTCCGGTAGAGGGATCGGATGCCCTCGATGTTCTCGAGAACTATTGCTGTTTTCCGTTGGACGGCTAGGGTGACGATTGCTTTTGTGGCGTTGTGGAGTAGATGACCAGTTCTAGCGGTTCTCCGTTGTCCATACCTGGACGCTATCGCTGTTCTTATCCTATCATCGTCCCGTGTGAAAGAAGCAACGATACGTACAGTGGTGTTTGCTATTCTTACACACTTCGAGAGATCATAGCGGCTTGTCTCCTGGTCGTTTCCAACTGTTAGATTGCGAAGGTTGCGGTCCACTCCCACCGCCGACGTGCATTTCATAATGGGGGGGTCTCGGCTGACGCAGAGACAGAGCTTGGTCAGGGTGAGGGTGAAAGAGCGAACCTTGACTCCTGGTTGAGATATGGTCTCTAACACGTGTTTGGTCAAGGGTATGCTGAAACGTCTACCTCTCGAGACAGGAATCTTCAGTCCTCCATTCTCGATCTTGAGCCCGTAGCATGAGACGAGCTGTTGTCTGAAGGCGTACCGGGTCCTTGGTGGGAAGCCCTCTCCTGACGGATTTTTTCCTGGCCGCTAGTATTCCTGCTGCTCTGCTTATTGCTCAGAGCTTGTAGCAGCTGGGGCTATCATAACGGGCGAGCTGGTTGTAGGAGAGGAGTGAAAGCATTCTCAGCGAAGACGCATCGTTCAACAGACCGATTCGTATGGAATCGTTAACCATCCGTCTGAACACGTCCAGCAATCGGAGAACATCGCCTGTTGGAGCATAGTACTGCCAGAAGACTTGAACGCCAACACGATAAACGACAAGAGCAAGAATCCTAGGTATAAGTCAGAGAGGCATCCGACGATAAATCAGCAGAACCATTTATGACATAAGTTATAACATGGGGTTCGATCGTCCCGTACCCGTGCCATGGGTTGATTGACTACGCACAGCTTCTGTTGCTAGGTGCCATAGCTGGCTTCACAATCTTTCTCGGCCTTCCCCTGGCCATTCTTCAAAATGTGAGTTCGCGCAGGAAAGGCTTCCTCAACGCCCTATCAATCGGCATCCTACTGTTCCTCGTAATTGACGTGTTCAGCCACGCTTGGAACACCGCGACATGCGTTGCATCGAGCGCTTTTGCAGGGAACGCTGCAACATGCGCAGGATCAAGCATAGTTGCAGTAAATTGGTCCATTGTCGACGCTGCAACGGACCTTGTCGCTGTCTTCGGAGGACTTGCCTTAGGCCTGTTAGGGCTGGTGGCGTACGAGGCGAAATACATGGCAAAAGCGCCTCCGATCTTAAAGGCACGTTTGCAGAATGGACCTGAGACTTCTCGTCTAAGTGCGGCTGAGCAGGCTCAACAGATCCAGATTCTCCAGGAACATCATCCCTACAGGCTTGCGATGATGATCGCGATCGGCATAGGAGCTCACAACTTCAGCGAGGGACTCGCAGTCGGCCAGTCCTACGCGGCAGGGTCGGTTGGGCTAGCGTTGCTCCTCATAGTTGGTTTTGGCGCTCACAACACCACTGAGGGTTTTGGGATTGCTGGTCCACTCGCCGGACTCATCAAGAAGCCTACAGCACGCTTTCTCGCCGTAGCCGGCCTAGTGGGCGGTGGCCCGACATTCATCGGCACGGTGGTCGGGAGTCTTTGGACCTCCGTTTTCACGTATGTACTATTCCTAAGTCTTGCCGGTGGTGCGATTCTGTATGTTTCAATGTTGATGTACAACTCGGGAAGAAAACAGACCACAAACCAGATCCTCATGATAGGAATATTCGTTGGGCTGTCCGCCGGCTTTCTTACTGATTTGATAGTGACACTAGGAGGAGCCTAGGGAAATGGACCTTGTAGCCGAATCCTCCTGCCAAAAGTCTTGTCGACGTACAGCGACCTTCATCTGGTCGCGTGCTAGTCTTCGCGAATTGGCACGCCGATTATCCTTGAGGGTGCTCCGTCCCCATTCTGAAGCTTGATTGGCATGCATACCATGAGGATTCTTTTTCCCACAAACTGTCTGGTCGCTCGGCTGAGGGATTCTATGATGAATATTCCGTTTCCTAGAAGGGTCTTGTGGGCTACAGGGTCCGGTGCGCGGAATTTTTCCACGCTAAGAAAATCGATGCCCACGGCCCGGATCTTTTTCGAGACGAAATACTCGGCCGCGTTCCCAGTAAGATAAGTGTAGTTCGAACTTACTGATTCTTCCCCCCAAAGCTCGCTACACCCTGTAAAGCAGACCACGATGTCGTCTTCAGCCACTTTTCCTTCGAGACTCTTCCGAAGGTCTAGTTCCGTGATGCCGCTACCGATTGGTCTGCTAGACATATCGCAAACGTATGCTTCTCCGACCAGTTTGCCAGGGGGAATCTTGTCTACACCGATTCCGTCTGGAATGTAGTGTCGGGGAGCGTCGATATGGGTACCTGTGTGTGAGCCAAGTGTTAGCTTGGTGAGATTCACTCCATTTTTCTCCAACGTGGCGTAGCTGACGAAGCTGGGAGATGGATCCTCGGGATAGATCGGCATGCCGTTGTGAAGCTCATGTGTCAGATCGATTGCCTTCTCGAAAAGGTATCGCATGTCAATTTCCTGTTGTTGTATGGACGCCTAATATGTAGAGGGGCTTGAATTCAGAGGCGGGTACCTCTACGGCTCGGTGCCCGGGGGCTCTTTCCACGGTCCGGGTGTGGGAAATCTTAGGTTAGCCTAGCTTTATTAGCATCAACTTAGTCCCTGAAAACGAGTATCCCACTCGATCGGTAAATCGTACCTTGCGTTTCCCCTGGAAAACTAGTGCAAAGGCGCAACAGCAGGTTCTGGCCGATGCGCCAGTTCAGCAAACCGGGAAGGGAGTCTCTTTGCGTAGTTTCGTTCTCTGGCTTGGGCCAGCACTCATGGTATCCATCGCTTACATGGACCCAGGCAACTATGGCACCGATATTGCAGCTGGTGCGGCCTTCAAGTACGATCTACTTTGGGCCGCCTGGTTTGCTGGAGGCATGGCCATGTTGCTTCAGTACCTCTCCGGTAAACTCGGAATTGCCTCTGGTTATTCGCTGCCTGAACTGGTCAGGATGTCGCTTGTAAAACGCAGATTTGTTGTTCCTTACTGGCTCGCGGCCGAGGCCGCAGTCGCAGCCACGGACCTAGCAGAATATCTGGGCACGGTACTGGGTCTCAATCTGCTCTTTGGAGTTCCACTACTTTACGCGTCAATATTTGGTGCGCTAGATGTCATCCTCTTGCTCGCTATGATGGGGAAAAGATTCCGCCTTATTGAGCAATACTTCGCGATGCTGATCAGCGTTCTCGTCTTCGGTATCCTTTACAACTTGGTGGTCGTTAAACCTGACCTGACCCAAGTCGCGTATCATTCCGTGTTGCCCATCGCGTCAAGCAACGCCGCACTCCTAATAGTAGTCGGAATAATCGGCGCAACCGTGATGCCACACGCGCTGTTTGTTCATTCTTGGCTTTCGAAAAACAAGATGGACCTCATTGGACGGAGGGTCAAGGAGGGAACGTTAGGGAGTTCAATCACGGACTCAATGAAACCCGGCAATCATCACCCATATTCGACGGGGGAGATAGAGAGAACGAGGAAATTCCATCTCAAGGAAACTGTAATTGCTCTGACAATTGCATCTGTGGTTAATGCGGGAATACTCCTTATCGCCACACCGCTCTTTCCGAATACGAATATCACGACCACCGATTTTGTCCATGGAATCGAGCTGTTATTCGGGCCGGCCATCGCTATCATCTTCATCCTGACTCTGCTCGCATCAGGGCTCTCCTCCTCGGCGCTTGGAACAATAGCAGGCCAGGTCATAATGGAGGGATTGATCGGGAAGCACTGGAATGTATGGGCGAGGCGAATAGTTACGAGAGTTATCAACGTGTTTCCAACTACGTTCGCAATACTGCTTGGACTTGATCCGCTCAGTCTGCTCGTTTACAGTCAAGTAATTCTAAGTCTCATGATTCCTCTCCCGATGATTCCTCTCGTCTACTATACCTCAAAAAGGAAGTTTATGGCAGGTTTCGTCAATAGAAGGAGCACCTTCGTCCTAGCCATAGTCACAGTTGCGTTGATCATGGCTTTCAATAGCTTCCTACTCTATACCATATTCGTCCCATAGTTGTTATATTTTCCCGGGATGGCACTTCGAGACGGTCGATAGTGATGGACGTTCATCATCCCCGTCCCGATCGTAAGCTAGCCTTTTTTGAGATGCTCAATCAACTCTTGTAACTTGCGAACCGTTTGCTCGTGAAGTCCGTGCTCGATCTTCTCTGCGTCCTCCACCGCGATCCGCTCCGGAACACCGATCAGCATAAGGAGGCTTACCAACGTCTGATGACGGTCCTTCATCTTCCGTGCTACGTTCTTTCCTGCTTCTGTTAGAGCCATTCCTCGATACCTTTCGTATGTGATGTATCCCTGCTTGTCGAGTTTCTTCAGAATGTTCGTCACCGTCGGTTGTGAGACTCCCATTCGCTCAGCTATGTCCGATGTTGAAGCGAAACCCTTCTCTGCGACGAGCAGATTGATCATTTCCAGATAGTCCTCCGTAGCTTCCTCCGCCTTTCGAGGCATCACCCTTCGCGGAGTTGTTGCTCTGTTCGAATTACCGACAGAGGTTGCTCTTGGTGTCGTCCCTAGTCTACCGCCTCATCTAGGGTTGATGATGACCAGATCCATTGTCCGCGTTGCCAGCAAACATCCTCTGACGACCTATAAGATTTGCTTGCACTCTCCTAGTTGAAATGCCTAGCCTGAGTCTCGATCGGAGACCCCAGCTTGTTACAATGGAAAGAGTAGTCTTTCCATACCACATGCAAAAATAACGATCGCGTTCTCCTTCATGTTGGAGCGAGGCAGCGTGTCAAGAGCTGACAGGAACGCGGAAGATAGGGCTCAGTTGCTGGTGGGGGAGGCGAGCCAGAAATGGGTGCTCAGAAATGTTAATTGGCTAAAATCGTTCATCAGAATATTTCTAGGAATCGTATGGCTCATCGATGGCTATCTCAAGTTCTCGCCAGGACTAGTCGACTCATTTCCCGACCTTGTTAGGAGTGTAGGTGATGGCCAACCGACTTGGCTTCAACCCTGGTTCAACTTTTGGTCCAGCGTAACACCAGGGAATGCGGCTCTGTTCGTATACACGACAGGTGTGTTGGAGGTCGCTCTTGGCGTAGCTCTAGTCTTGGGTTTCATGCGCAAGATTGCCTACCTTGGGGGAATAATTTTCAGCCTGTTCATATGGGCTATTCCCGAAGGCTTCGGAGGGCCATACGGCCCGGGCTCCACAGACATCGGAACAGGAATCATCTACAGCTTCGTATTCCTATCACTCGTCATCATAAACACAATATCTGGCCCGAGCAAATACTCCTTGGACTTTCTACTAGAGCGAAAATATCCTTTTTGGAAACGGCTTGCCGAATTCGGTTAGGCAAATCATGGCCGCGTGTTGATCCCAGGCGTAGAGCGCGCTGAGACGCAAGAAAAAAAAGGGAGAAGCTTGAGGAAGCTTTAGACTTTGTTGAGGAGGGCCTTTACGACGTCTTCTGGGCCCTTGTAGTTACTCTCGGGGAGAGACTTGGCGACGAAGTCTTTGTCGGTTGACGGGACGTCCGACATATTGTTGCAGGCTGCTATGACTTGTGTCTTGTTCGCCGGGTACTTGATGTGGTGCTTGATGTGTTCCAGCTCTGTTTTCAGGTTACTCATGAAGCTCGCCGTGACACATGAGGGATAAGAACCTTCTTCGCTAGACGTCTCGTTCTTGAATTCTCCAGTTCATGTGATTAGCGGGACCAGCGGGGGAGCTTGTAGATTCTAGAGTGCTAACCTGTTGCAGAGAAACTAATGGGGAGCCTGCATCTAAATAGCGTGAGAGGGACTTATCGGTTTTGGGGAAGAATGCGTCGGCGATGAGCACATTAGGAAAGCAGAGTCCTAGACACGCGTCGGGCCTGCGTTTCCAGAGAATATTGGTGGCTGTAGACGGTTCCGAGGGCTCGGCTAGAGCTTCGGAGGTCGCTGTGGATCTAGGGGAGAGATTCGACGCTCAACTTTTCGTATTGAACGTGTTCCGAGGGTATCCCGAGTACATGACCTTGTTTCCCTCTGCTCCATCTCCGTCTGGGGATGCCATCCGGGCTTACGAATCGTACGCGAGAAAAGCTGCTTTGGAAGTGGTAGGGCGAACTTTATCGATGGCTGAGAAAAAAGGGGTCAAGGCTAAGCCTCAAACCAGCGAAATTGTTGGCTCTGTTGTTCAAGCAATAACTGACTACGCAGCCAGCGAGAAGATCGACCTAATCGTCATGGGGACACGTGGAATGGGAGGGTTCAAGAAGATGCTCCTGGGAAGTGTCTCGAGCGGTGTCGTCACTCACGCTCAATGCGCCGTTCTAGTGGTAAGGTGAAGCTTCATACATGAATCCAACAGTGGAAGTCTCAACCCCATTGCCCGTGTATATCGTCGGCCTCGACGACAATGATGTCGAGTCCTCCTTAGCCAAATCAAAATTCCGAAGATCAATTGAATCTCTCAGCCATGTCTACCCTGAGCTCGGGGAGGCCAGAGCCACGGTCAGGGCCTTCTCTAAGGGGAAGGAGAGGAAGCATTTCGAGGTTCACGTAATGATAAGATTGCCCAAACACCAGGTCGAGTTCAGAGAAGAAGGCTGGTCTATCGAGGAGGTATTCGAAAACATAGGATTGAAGATCAAGAGGCTCATGACAAAACCCCGGGGCAGCGCGTCCCGACGTCGCCTTCCAGCACGGGCTGAGAGAGCAGTCGCGCGGTTCTAGACGGTCAGATACATCACCTAGAACCACTAGCGAAACCCTATCTTCCTAGCTCATATCAGATCGAATTCTTTCCAATGCCCTCCAGTCCGAGTGCTCAACGACACGTGCGAACCTTGGACGTTCGAGGCCCAGATAGAGGGCTTAGTCTCAAGGATTTCTATCCGTCTCGATCTAGCAATGCTCGCAAGGGCGACTTTGGTCGGGTCATCGTCTGCGGAGGCAGCGACCGTTATGCTGGCTGTTTAGCTTTCAATTCTCTAGCGGCTTTGCGAGCGGGGGCAGATCTGGCAATAGTGGTCGCACCACGACGAGCCGCAGATATTGTCTCAGGATATTCCCCTGATCTGATAACGGTGCCTTGCGATTCGTCTTTCCCGGACCCGAACATAGCGATTGAGTTGCTAGAAAACGCCGACGGACTGGTCGTAGGCTGTGGGGTCACTCGGACCCCGGAATCACACAGGGCATTGCTAGATATTATCCAGAGGTGCAAGACACCGATGGTTCTGGACGCCGAAGCACTCCGTGCCCTGGCTGCTAACACCGTGTCGATCAAAGGAAAGCAAGTGCTGTTGACACCAAATGCGGGAGAATACCAAGTTCTATCTGGAAGATCCTGGCCACCAACCACCGACGCGAGAAGAACCGCCATCAAAACTCTTGCAAAGCAGTATGATGCAACCGTGATCGTTAAAGGAGCCCCAGACATCGTTTCTGATGGAGAACAGACCTATGTTGACCCTGGAGGTTCTCCCTACATGACAAAAGGAGGGTATGGAGAGCAGAATCGCCTGAAATGAGCCCTGTCCGGTAATTGGGGATGCCTTCAGATTCGTGCCCACAAATCGTTCGGGAATGGCGCTAGACTGTCCGTCTTTTTGCCCTAGCATCTAAGCCCAGACTATACCCTGAATCGCCTGTCTCGGCCATGATCATTGCCAGGCAGCAATATTCTCCGGGGGAGGAGGGTATTGCACAGCACACCTCGCGACGCAAGAGTGGTTGAGGGAGGAGTCAGGTTCGCTAAATCCCCCATTATCAGCCCTGATCTCGATTCCAAGCGCGCGAATTCTAGAACACGGGTTTCCACGCCTATTCCTAGGGGAAGCCGCGGGGATCGAAAATGGCCCGATAAGGCGATAACGAGCCGGTCTCAAGGAAACGAGCCCGGAATCCAGCCCAGACAGAAGTATATTCCAGAAAAAATTCAGGCAGATTGTTCAAAAGCTCCCATGACGGGAGAGTGGTCTCCGAAGTAAGACTCTAGACAAGACTAAGAAAGGCAAGCAGCCAGGCAAACAGGGCAGATATTGTCGCTTAACATTGGAAGAATAATTGGGATTCCCGTCAGAATCCACTACACTCTCTGGCTCGTCCTTCTCCTAATCGCCTGGTCACTCGCCGAAGGGTACATGCCCCAACACTACCCCGGCCTAGGCGCGACCACCTACTGGGCGATAGGAATCGTCTCTGCCATCATCCTTTTCGTCTCCGTCTTCCTCCACGAACTCTCCCACTCATACATCGCCAAGAAAAACGGCCTGCCAATCAAGAGGATCACACTGTTCTTTTTCGGAGGAGTCTCAGAGATGGGCGAGGAGCCGAAGGATCCAGCGCTCGAAGTTCGAATGGCCGCAGCAGGCCCTCTCACAAGCTTCCTGATTGCCATTGTTCTTGGCGCATTCTGGTTTCTGACGATGATCGTAAACGGGCCAGTATCCGTTATCGCGACGCTCTATTACGCGGCACTCCTCAACGGAGTACTCGGCGCGTTCAACCTAATCCCAGCATTTCCCCTGGATGGAGGCAGAGTCCTCCGTGGAAGCCTCTGGAACCGATCGAAGGATCTCCTCAGCGCCACCGCGAACGCGACCCGAGTTAGCGAAGCGATTTCCTTGTTGATGATGGCCGTAGGGCTGTTCTTCGTTGTCTTCGGCGATTTCGTCAATGGATTATGGATCATCTTCCTAGGCTGGTTCATCCGATCCGGCGCAGAGACAAGCTTGAGACAGACTAGATTGACAGAGTCCCTGGCTGGCGTTAGGGTTGGAGACATCATGACAAGAGAGCTGCTGTCCGTCTCTCCCGATGCATCCGTCCAACAGCTCGTCTCTGACTACTTCCTCGTCCATCCCCACGGAGGCTACCCGGTCGTCTCAAACGGGAAATTGCTCGGAGTTGTCACCATGTCCTCCGTCCGATCCATCCCCCGCGACAAGAGAGATTTCGAAAGAGTAAGCCAGGCAATGGTTCCATTCGAAAGAACAATCACCGTCAGTTCCACAACCCCGGCCATCGACGCTCTGCAAATGATGGCCAAGAACGGAGTAGGCAGACTGGTCGTTATGGATGGAGACAAGATTGCTGGAATGATCACCCGCGGGGATCTGATGAAGACTATGAAGGCAAGACAAGAGCTGGGAACATAGAGCCTCAGACACTGCCCGGCAAGAACTTAGAAACAATCCGAGATACTATAGAGATTTGTCGGAAACTAGCTGATGGAGGCTACTTTGCTGCCCGAGCTAGTGGGCGGAGTCTTTCTTCTCGAACCTTTTCTGCGCCCTCAATGTCCTGATTGTCCCATTTTTTCACCCATTCAGCGAGGTCGCCGAGGAGGGCATGTAGCTCAATCCCCTTCTTTGTCAAAGAGTATTCTACTCTTGGGGGAGTCTCTGGGTAGACTTTTCGCTCGATGATCTTTCTTTGGTCCAGCTCGTTCAATCTTTCAGCAAGGCTCGTGGCGCTTATCCCCTGAATTCTCCTCTTCAGTTCGTTGAACCGTGCCGGCTCTTTGAGTCCGAGCGCATGAATCACAGGAAGTGTCCAGACCTTAGTAAGATCGTTCCAGGCGGAATGTAGCAGCTTGCATTCGTCGGATTGTTCTTTTGTGATGTCTTGGTTAACCTGGCTTGACTTACTCAACTAACCAATACCCACTTAGTTTCCCTGGACTACCAAGTATATAACCATGACTAGCCCCTAGAGTATTCAGACATGATGCGACATAAAGACGGTGTCAGAGGCTTCACCGAGAGAGAATACCGATACCTAATGGAGAGAAGCCTCGCAAGAATCGCCTTTGTCTGCGAAGATTCCCAACCTCACATTGTCCCCGTAATCTATGAATTTGACGGTCGCTATCTATACTTGAGCGGTTGGAACCTGCAATACAGCTCACGATTCCACGGTTTAGACGAGGAAAAGATTACCCTTCTAGTTGATGACTTAGAATCAGCCAACCGACTAGTCCCGCGTGGAATCGAGGTCACCGGGCTCGTGGAGACCAAAAAGAAAGATGACAAGTTATACCTGAGAATCACGCCAGTTGGAAAAACAAGCTGGGGGATCTAAGATGACAACACTATCTGCACTAGAGAGTCAAGTCACTGAGGCAGTCGAACGGCTGAGCGAAAGCGTAGTCAGCATAGACAGTGTGCGGGTTACCCGAGATTTCCGCTATGGTCTCGTACCAATCGAAGGAAAAGGCTCTGGACTAATAATCGACCGAAACGGATACGTCATCACCAACAACCACGTAATCGACGAATCTACTAGAGTCCAGGTTCACCTCAAAGACGGCAGAACATTTCTCGGCGAAGTTATCGGCTCAGACGCTTCCACCGATATAGCAGTTATCAAAGTAGACGCCAATAACCTTCCCGCGGCCAGCTTGGGCGACTCGGAGAAACTGAAGGTCGGACAAATTGCTCTCGCCATCGGCAATACCCTCGGGCTTCAAGGAGGACCAACAGTCTCTATGGGAGTGGTAAGCGCGCTCGGACGGCCCCTTCCAGGCACGGATTTCATCTTCGAAGGACTCATCCAGACAGATACCGCGATCAATCCTGGAAACAGCGGCGGCCCGCTCGCCGACATTGGCGGAAACGTGATAGGAATGAACACGGCAATGATACCGTTCGCCCAGGGAGTAGGCTTCGCCATCCCCGTCAACACCATGAAATGGGTCGTACAACAAATCCTCGAAAAAGGACGAGTCATCCGGCCATGGCTTGGAATATCCGGCGCTAACATGAGCCAGGCAATCGCGAGAAGATATGACCTTCCAGCAGACTCAGGGGTCTTGGTGGTTGAAGTCGACTCGCGGGGACCGGCTTACGAGGCAGGAATGAGAGTAGGCGACGTGATAATCCAAGTCGGGTCCCATCCCGTCAAGGAGATGAAGGACATCTTGATGTCCCTGTCCAAGCTTGCCATCAGGGAGGAGGTTGAGGTGGGCTTCATACGGCTCAACGCAAAACGAAAGGCTTTACTGAGATTGAAGGAATCACCTATAGCAGTGTCCGCTTCGAGGGAGAGGTAGAAGGATAGCATGGCCTTAATCGATCTAAGCCAGATTGTCAACCTGGTCTACTTCGCCTCTTTCTTTCTCATCTTCTTCTACGGACAACGTCTACAGGTTCAATGGCAGCTCGTCAGCGTAAAGCGAAGCCTCGGAAAACTGGAAAGGAGCAAAACTGCTGCACGCCAAAAATTTGTCGACTCGATATCCCGATTCCAGATGGACAAGAAAACTGTCGAGACCAAGATTGACCGACTCAATAACTCATTCACTATAACCCCGGTGAGCCTCGATCCGTCCGGAATAGTCGGAAAGTTAGAACACGTTCTGGACACCTACGATGACCATTTGAAAATGGAAGTAAAAGCCATTGCTCCGAACGCTACAGAGTCCGACGTGAACACTCTCAGCAACCAGCTCGAGATCTCCATCGGCTTAGACGGAATGTTCCGACTCGTCCGCCACTTCTATCTCCTTGCCAAAAAGACTGGCGGGATAATGGCCCTTGCTCAGCTTCAGATGGCTCTTCCGATGATAATGGAAGAAGCCGAAGCCTACGGTGCGGCAATCGACGCTTTTGCGAAAGCACAGCCCATAGGTGACGGGGTGGGACCGCTCGTCGTCAGTCAGATCGTCGCTGGACGACAAGGCAATGAACTAATCAAGGACACGATGGTCTATGATGTTGATTTTGAAGGCCGACGGGTCTGGGTGGTCCGCGCAAAAGGTCCAGGCGGGAACGTAGGAAAGCCCGGTCTTGTTGTCGAGAAGCTGGTCCAAGAATCAGGGCCAATAGGCCTTGTAGTCACTGTTGATGCAGCGTTGAAATTCGAAGGAGAGCCAAGCGGAGACGTGGCGGAGGGGATTGGCGCTGCGATTGGCGGTCCTGGCACAGAACGATATCACATCGAGGCTAGCGCATCGAAGAATCAGATTCCTCTCCTGGCGGTAGTTGTGAAAATGTCCTCGAAGGAGGCCATATCTGGGATCACACCTTTGATCAAGACTGGAGTTGAGGCTGCCGTCACTCGGGTCCAGAATGAGATCAGATCCAAGTCCAAGCCGGGCGACAGCATCATTCTGGTCGGCGTTGGAAACACGATCGGCGTCCCTTAGGGTGACTTCGCTCGTGGAGCAATCTCGATGGGGTACGGCAGAAGACAAGTTGTCCCAGTTCACTGGCAAGAAGCACATCAGCATCGAGACTTACAGGAAAACCGGAGACGCAGTCCGCACCCCTGTCTGGTTCATCGAAGAAAGTGGAGAACTGTTCGTTCGCACTGATTCTAGTACTGGAAAGATAAAGCGGATCCGAAACAACCCACGAGTTCGCATCGCCCCGTGTAACGCGCGAGGCACCATCAAGGGCACATGGGTCGACGGAGAGGCTAGAATAATCGAACCAGGATCCTCCGAACGCGTCTTCTCTCTTCTGAAGAAGAAGTACGGAATGTCCTACAGGATCATCAGGTTTGTCCAACGGTTCAGCCGGAGCAAAGCTCACCCGATCGGGTTGGCCATTCGCATGAGCCCCTGACACCATGGCACCTGGTTCTATCGATTACAACTCGCCCATTATCAGCCCTGATCTCGATTCTAAGCGTACGATTTCTGGAATGCAGTATTCCACGCTTATCCCTAGGGGATTACACGGGGATCGAGATTGGCAAGATAAGCCGATAACAAGCCCGACTTGGAAAAACAAGCCCGGAATCCCAACCAGAAGGAAAGATGGTCCTGAAAACAAATTCCTATGACTTTTGCAGGGTCCCCGCGTATGAGAGTGGTCCGTCTGGACCCTTGTGACACTAACCTTCACCGCTTCGAGCTACGATCTGATTCTAGGGTTCGGTGATCTTGATTGCTTGGACTGGGCACTGGATCTCGCATGCTCGGCAGAAGATACAGTCTTGTTCCCGGGCCGGATCAGCCTTCCAGTTCGCCAGAGGCGCCTTACCACTATCATTGGTAACGCCCTTGTCCATCTTCTCCTGCTCTCCCGGGAGCTCCATCCGGTCGAACACGTTCACAGGGCAGACAGTTATGCAGATGCCGTCGGCGATGCAAATGTCAAAATCCACTCCAACATTGGTCCCGTGGACCCCGTACTCCTTGCTTACTCCGTTCTTGTAGAGGACCTTGTGCTGAATATGAGTCTCCTTTGTAGGCCACTGGTTCGGAAAACTAGCGTCCTCGATGAGCTTTCGAACGTTTCCATCCACCAAGGCTAATCCTTCCTCATGAGCCACTGTTAACGGCATATAAAACCGTTGAATGCGAAAAGTACGTTAACTCAGCTTTGGCCTTCAATCTTATCAGACAGGCTCGCGACAGCACTCTTCTAACAAGATTACCGCTAAACCATCTCTTCGTCCTCCCCCCATCTACTAGGAATAATGAAAATCGAGGCTCGGACAGAGGCCTTCTCAGTTCCGGGAGAGGCCCACTGGCTGTTACAACACACGTATCCGCACGTCCCAGTCATCCCCTGTTCCAGGCCACGGATCATTGCGCACACAGATATCCACCCTATTCCACGAAACCGTCAACGAATGTTTCAGAAACGCACTCGAAGGCATGGGCCCAACTGTGCGCGACGTCATCTACGACCTACTTGCAAAGAAAGGAATTGAACCGCCGGAAATATCCTCCTGCTTTGACGATGTCGTCGCAGTCTTGATGGATTCTCTCGGAGCAAGTGCACGTGTACTTGTCTATCGAACAATGACGTTACTTTGCCAAGAATACCAAGTCAGGGCGGACTTCTCCTATCAAGACTCTCTCAGAGACAGGATGGTCCTTCTCAGAGATCGAGTAGTCGCGGACCACCTTTATCCGAAACGCGTGCAAAGAAACGATCCAGTGTTCTCCACGCCTAACATTGCACAGATCGCGCCAAATCATGGCAGAACTCTTTCAAGCGGAAAATAGAGAGAGCTAGGTGCACTCAACTCTCACAACTGGACTCCTCCGGAGCTCCATGTTTTCCTATCCCGCTACAGAGACGCGCAGATCGTCAGGCGAGATTTACCAACAATCGTTGCCAATCAGATCCAGTTCGAAAGTGGTTTAAGACCGACATCCTAGTGGCGGTTCACGCCGGGATGGCTGAGTGGTTAAAGCGACGGCCTCGAGATCTCTAGAGATAAGGGCCAGGACACGACAGCCGTTGGGCGTCACGCCCTCGTGGGTTCGAATCCCACTCCCGGCGCCTCTGGCTACGGTAGAAACAAAAAAGCCTTCAGACGATCTATCTGTCCGGACTGATCTATTCTCTTTTGAACTTGTTCCAAAAGTGCTGTTTGTGTTTGGCGATTCTGGCCGCTTTCTCGACTCCTGCATCCATGTCCGCGCTGTTCGAACTTTCGGTTTGATCTTCCGACGTGTCTTCTGACGTGCCTATGGCCGATTTCGAGCTTGTTGAGCCTCCACCCGTGCCTGGTTTCACTTCTCCTTTCAGTGGTGCTCCACCGTCAAGGTCTTTCAGGTCCACTCTTGGCCTTTCAGCTTCTTGTCCATCACTCGTTTCTGCGGGGGAGATTTGGAACTCGCACTCCGTTGCACCTTGTGACATACAGTGGACCTCTTTTGCCTGAACTGTCTTGTCGAGTACTTCGGCGAATATTCCAGCTAGGAATCCGCTTGTGAATATGCAGTTCGGTTCTTCCGAGGACCCGTTCTCCGTGGCTTCAAAGCAGTTGGCTACAACTATGTTTGCGCTGCTCTTATCGAAGTCGAGCCCGTCGATTCGGATCTTGCCCAGCCCAAGGTTCGTGTCCTCCAGGGCAGAGTGAACCAGGTTTTCTAGACTTTGTCTGCTCTGCTCGCCTGTGGACCCAATGCTCTCTCTGAAAATGCTCCCTTCGTGCACACCTATCCCACTCGCCAAGTAAGAGAGGAACGGTGCTGACTGATCTCCGACCAGTCTTTCGAGAGCCTCCCGCATGATCCGGATGACATCTCTCCGCAGGATGATCATTTTCTGTCCGAAAAAGGACACTTCTCCTTTGTTGTCGTTGAAGCGAAGCTGGTTCACAGATCCTACAAGTCTTCGGAGGTCGTAGCCTGTTGAGCGTTTGGGGTTAGTTTGCAATCTTTGTCGCTCCTGATAATTCTCTCTCTAGGGTATCTACGGCTTCAGTTACCTTCTTTGCGAAAGAAGAGTCGGGATTGTCCACGACGAATACGGATCTGCTCAGGTTGTTGATAACGTCCAGCTGAAACTCGAAGGCTTGCAAAAATCGCGACCTGAACAACTGGGATAGTTCCTGGCCGACCTTTATGGCATCCTTGATCCGGACACCAGGCGGAATCATGTTCAAGGTTAGGAAGGTGGGCTTCTCGAATGTTTCCGCTAGCAACACCATTACAGCAGTCCCGAACAAGTCTTGCTGATCAACCCTTGACACTAGAACAAGAGCATCGCAGCAACCCATCGCGAGAACAGTATCATTCTCGACCCCAGGATGAGTATCAACGATGATGTAGTCGAGCTTGTTCTGCTCACCAACCTTCTGTATTGTATCCTGAAATATCTCCACTTCCAAACCCGACTTTAGCAGTCGAAGCATATCCTCTACCTTGTTGCTGGCGGGGCAGAAGAACAGTCCTCCTTTTTTGAGGTTGAACCTCTGGGTCAGATCTATCACGACATCCGCGGGTGTTGCATCGCCAAGAAAGATATCAGTGAGCGTTGCCTTGATCTCGCTCTTCTTCAAGCCGAAAAGCACGTGTAAACCCGGTCCGGACAGGTCGAGGTCCATGACTCCAACTCTACGGTTCTTGGCGAGTACTGCTGCTATGTTCGCCGTCAGTGTTGTTTTTCCTGTTCCTCCTTTGAACGAGTGAACAGCGATTACTTTTGTCATTCTTTATCCTTCTTCAACTGGTCTTTCACGGACTGGAAAAACTCCTGGTTCTCGATTCGTCCCGCTTCAGCCCTAACAGCCTCGAGATCAATCTTCAACCTGGCGTGTGTCACCTTGTGTCTCCTGAAAGCTAGGAATGCCCCCGTCAGTAGCGCTGCGATCAGCGCTGCAAGGATTCCGAAATAGTATAGCGGGAAAGAGACGTTACTGCTCGGTTGATTCGTTTGAATCGTAATGCTGGATGTTGCGGTCTTCGTGGACCCACTGTTATCGACTACGGTAACCGTGATAGTGTAGGTCGCAGAGGTAGCGGAGTTCGCCAATGAGTACGTGTGGCTGCCTGTTGTGGATCCAGCCATCAGCGTGTCGACCTTTCCATCGCCCCAGTTGATAGTGACACTAGTGACTGTTCCGTCGGGGTCTGAACTTGTTATCGCCGCTGTGACTGCCTGGCCCGACAGACTAGTCGCCGGAGGAGCCGTCCACGTTATCGCAGGCGGTTGGTCGGTGACAGTGATGCTCGGTGTTGAACTCGCTGATAGACCGCTATTGTCGTGTACGGTCACAGTGATAGTGAATGTTGCCGAAGGCGTTCCGTTCGCCAAGGAGTACGCGTGGCTGTCTGTGGATGGAGGGCCAGATATGGTGTTGGTGGTCCCATCCCCCCAGTTCACCGTTGTGGTTACAACTGTACCGTCAGGGTCAGACGCTGTTATCGTTACGATAACCGTTTGTCCAGGTGAAGGATTTGTCGAGGATAGGGCTGTAGCGACGACCGGAGGTCGGTCAGTGATTGTAACTGATTCGGTAGAAACTGCGGTCGAGCCGCTATTGTCCGTGACGTTTAGCTTCACGGTGTAAGTGCCAGCAATAGAGTAGCCATGAGAGGGAGTTACTCCTGATCCGGTCGATCCGTCACCGAAATCCCACGCGTAGCCCACTATCGTCCCGTCAGGATCGAAGCTAGTGCTTCCATCAAAACTGACCGACACGGATGTGAGAATGGTTCCGCTTGTAAAAGCGAAACTGGAAGTAGGAATCCTATCCTGCAACTGAATGGTCTTCGTCGCTTTTCCAGAATTTGTGGGAGAAGCAGAATCCGCCCCTGCCACGGTTAGCGACCATAGTCCTCCAGGCTCGTTACCTGGGGTATAGGTTCCGACCCAGAAATTAATAGTTGAATCATAGACGACAGGTACGGTGTCATTATGCCCGCCTCCTGAGAAGAGGAGGAAGGCAGCTACTTGTCCTGATTGTAGAGTGGATAGGTCAGGGTACTGTATTGTGGCGTTGAACTTGATCTGTTCGGCGATCGCAAAGTAGGACTTTGAAGTAATGGTGATTGCGAGAGTTGCGGGTTGAAGTTGCGACGAAGTAGTGGCCGCTGTAGCTGGTCCAGTATTTCCGAATCCATCATCGAATCCATTTAATCCTAGAGATGCAGTCCATGCACCTGTTTGGTTATTGGGAAATGTCTTGTAGGTCGCGTTGAAGGTCTGAGCAACGCTATCGTACAAAGCTGTCAGTGATACACTACTTCCGCCGGGGCTTGCCAAGGTCAACAGCGCTGTTCCGCTGTTGGCGTATTGTCCATCTGGGTATGTTGACTTGAATGAGAATTTCATCGTCTCGGTTCTTTCATAGGAGGCTCTGCTAGAAGTGAATGTTGTAATCGACATTGTTGCAGCTCGTATGACGAAACCTTGAGCGTCCGGTGGGCTCTTCGCCGTAACTTTACCTGTTATGGTGATTAGGTAGTTGTCGATAATTGCGTTTCTGGGAATC
Source organism: Candidatus Bathyarchaeota archaeon (assembly GCA_005884605.1). Next base: position 4,108 of record VBBE01000082.1, on the reverse strand, counting down.
TTCCAAGAGGCGGTTACTACTCCCGTTGATGAGGCTGCAGTGGTTGCGTTTAGAACGACCGTTGAACTCGTTTGGGTTCTTATGATCACGGTTGCAGGTTCTAAGCTATTGTATCCTGTAGCTCTTATTCCCATTGTGTCAGTCCTTTGATACTCAGTATTATCTGTGAGGATGAAGAAGAAACCGTTGGTAGTAACTGCCACCGCGGTGTTTGTTGCTAATGCTGGCCTTGTCTGGTTAACCCATCCGACATACTGCCCTACGAAGGAACTTGTTCCGCCTCCGACACCAATGAATGCAGCGCTCGGATATGACGGGAGTAGGCTGAACTGTGTTTGTCCCGAGAATGTTGTATAGTTTTCGAGAACCGAGTTCCAAACCTTTGTCGAGGGGTCCCTAACGTGGAAGTTAAACTGGTAGAGCGTGCTAGGAGAAGCTCCAACAACGTTCAGAATTAGAAGAACCGAGTATCCTTCCTGCGTTATGAACGGGAGAGGTGTCAACGAATACTGAGGAACGGCATGCGCCGAAGGAGGAAGTCCGACATAGATCAGGGAGATAATCGATACCGCAAAGAGGACAGCGTACCTAGTCGTTTTGGCTTGTGGCACCTGACTGCTCCCCGCGAAACAGAACCTGTCGAACGAGAACCAACACGGAACTAAAGTGTCACGTAACTTCGAATGAGAGCCGAAGGTACCGAGAGGGATCGGTCAGTCGAGCCGAAGGCTGGGCGAGTGGATATGTTCCATTGAACGAACGACTACACCTTAGAGGAAACCAATAAAGGGAGCAAACCTGTTCATGGAGCGTGATTATGTCAACTAAGACGAAACTGGATGATGATGCGCGGAAAATCTTGGAAGGTAAGAACTTCATCTTCCTAGCCACGGTAAACCCTGATGGTTCTCCTCAGGTTACTCCCACTTGGGTTGATACTGACGGTCACTATATTTTCATTAACACGGCTGTGGGTCGTGTCAAGCATAAGAACGTCAAGAAGAATCCACAGGTTGCCATGGCGATCACTGAGCAAGGGAACCCGTACAAGCTCGTAGTGATTCGTGGTCGCGTAATCGAACAAGTAACCGGACCGGAGGCCGAAGGGCACATCGATAAAATGGCGAAGAAATATACTGGCGCTGAAAAATATCAGAATAGAAGACCAGGCGAGAAAAGGGTTCTATTGAAGATCGAGCCCCATCACGTTTCCCGGATGCGATAGACATCTAGCAACTGCTGGAATAAGTTCGGGTTAATGGCCGTTTCTAGGTAGAATCTTGTAGGCTAAACGTCAATGAACGAGACGGCTAGGTGACTTCTATGACGCGGCCAGTTTGGGCCTGATACTGATATCGTATGATTCTCTTCACGCAGTCTCCGTTCCAGCACTGGTAGACCCTGTCGCCATTAGCAAACAACTCCCGCATAACCATGGGTTTGGCGCATCCGACGCAGTGGAAAGCTCCTGATCGTCGCTCGTCGAGGAGAAGCCGGAGATCGATCCCCCTGGTATCAGCTTCCTTCTTCATAGCCTGTCTATAGGTGAGTGTAAGCGCCTGCCAGTAGGCAGCGTTTTGCGGCGTTGTCTCGTACTCGAAATTGCGGCCGGCGACTACAGGCGGGCTGTAGCCCTCAGCGACATATACTGGATTTTTGGAGTATGGCACCTTGATTCGTGGAGCTCCGCTGTGAGGAGTAGCGTGGCTAGTGGGAATTGAATGGTTACTCTCATGATGAACGGGCGGGTGATGGGTAGTGGGCACTGTTAGCCCTTCCAGCCTAAGGTTCGCCGAGGGCTACTTCTTTTTGCTTGTACGAGGCTTGTCCGACGTCAGTACAGGAACTGGGAGCGGAACCTCCACTATTCCGGAAGCTGTAACTTGGAATGTAACCCAATAGGTTTCATGAGGAGCGCCCTTCATCTTTCGTATCCGGAACTGTTTAACGAGCAGGCCTCTATCGGCGAACCCCGGGTTGAATCTCACATCAACTATTCCATCAACCACATAGAACAATAGATCGTCAAGATCAGCATACGCGCGTAGCGGCGTGTGGTGAGAGCAGAAGAAGGGAACTAGACGTTCCTTGGGACCCTTCGCGCGCCAAGACTTGACACCGTCAAGCATGTGGAAGACCAACGGCCTCTCCTCCTGAACAAGTGTAAACATCTCTGTCAGGGAATCGACAAAGACGGCGCCTCTTCCCATCATCTTCATTTCTTCCATCATCGTGAAGAGAGCGCTCGTGACCGAGTGAAGGTCTTTCGGGTCCTTGACAAAGTGAGAATATTTCGGAGTCTCGGTTGGTTCCATTCTGAAAGAGAAGCAGTCTAGGAACTTGAGCTGGCCGGAATCCAAATACCGGTCGATGTCCCAGCCGAATGACTCCATGTCCTGTTGAAGTGCTATTGGAGGTCCTTCAAAATTCATGTAGATGCACGGCTCCTTCTCTACCTTCAGCATGCTGTAGAGTAGCTGTTCCATCAGCACGGACTTTCCTGTCCCAAGGTCTCCTGCCAGAATCGTAAGGCTGTTTCTGGGTATCCCCTTTGGAAGGACTTTGTCCACGGCGTCAATTCCGGTCTCGAACGACTTTGGCAGTCCGACCACCCTTCGAGTTCCCACGAATTCGGCTGTCGAGATAAAGGATATTGTAACTGTCTTCAAGGTTAGCCTTAGGTAAACTTGCGTCATCCGCTAGGGCAGAATGAGGGCTTGGTCAGGAACCGTGAACTGGGTCGGGTCAAAACTTACTGGCGTCGTTTGGAGAAGAAAATAGGGATGGCGGACTTTTGTTTCAGTGTATTTGAGCAGCAATTGTTCTAATGAAGGATTTGTCAAGCGCGCCGGCTTCGTAGAGGTTAACCATCGTGTTGGTGCTAGCTTCGCCGCTCAGTCTTCCTTGGTCGCCTCTGACATGTCTCCATTTTAGCTGAGTGTGCCCACTCTTGGAGTTGTAGATTATTCCTAGAACATAGCTGACACGGACGAAGCTGATGTCGTTCACCCGGCTCAAGGTCACCTTGTCTTCAGCCTCGACGTACATTGTTCCTAGTTCGCGGGCTCGTTCCGGGAACACAGAGAGGTCCGCCCCGTACTCGTTTGGAATAAAGGAACGACACGTGCTCGTTATCATGAACCTTCGAAAGCTCTCCAGCATGCACGTCGTTTCCAGCTTAGCCATTCTAACGCCCTGAGCTCTGCGACTCGGAATAAAGAGGGCTAGTTGAGGCTATTAACTTCACTCCTCAGCACTCACACTTCTAACGACACAGCATCAAGAATCAAGGCTGGCGGAGGGGAACGTACCAGACCTCTTTTGTACCCCCTAACTTATCTCTCTGGAAACATAGATTTCACAGGAGTCAGGGCGTTGTAGATGGCTATCCTCGTCCGAGTCCCTGTCCCGATTCTAGAGGACCTGGTCGAGGCTGCGGTCTCGAAACAGGGAAACATCTACCGCGCGGAACTTGCTAAGCTGATCGGTGCTTCCAAGGAATCGCTTGATGGGAAAACGTCCTTGTATCTGATCAGTCTCATGAAGCTCTGTGGTTTCGCGGAAGCAGACATGGCTAATGTATTGAGAAAGTCGAAGATTGTCAACCAGAGAGGGGCAGTAACCCACGACATTTCCGCGGTGGACGAGCTGAAAGAGGTTATCGATAACGCCCTAGAGGGATTCCAGTTGCTGATCTCCGAGAGCTTCAAGCCAACAACACAGGAAAAAGAGGGATTGTTTAGCCCGGCTGCATATAGGAAGAAGAACCCCGAAAAGTGAGAGTTCGCGACGCTCTGAGAAAGACGGTAAAGCAACCACCTTCTAACCGTTGAAACCATCATCCCATTAGAGTCTAGCCAAGAGTCTTATCACGAGGAATCGGCGTTCACTAGTGTGAATCGCGTAATAGTCGTGAAGATGCGGATAAATAGGCAAAACAAGCTAGAGACTAGTAGTTGAAAGATAATTGTCTGCTCAGAGAGCTGCCCAAGAAGAAGATCCTGTAGCGACGCTTGCAGAGGGGTTGAGCATCTGGGTTGGAAAACTAAGCGACCTTGTCAAGAAGGTCGTTGACACCGGGCCGATTCGAAACGTGATCAACTGGGCG
>VBBE01000033.1 GCA_005884605.1 Candidatus Bathyarchaeota archaeon | reverse complement strand
AACGATAATGTGAAGAAAGCTCTGATTCTGAAACGGCCGGGGCTTGACGTCGAAGATGCTGAGGCTCCCTCTGGGCTGCTCTTGGACTTCTATGAGACGGAGGAGGAGCTCTTATCCGCGATATTCAGGGAGCTGAACGATTATCCGTTTGTCCTGACGTTTAACGGCGATGATTTCGACCTCCGATATCTCTTCCACAGAGCAGAGAAGCTGGGTTTTACACGAGATAAGATTCCCATCGAGCTGGGACGAGAATCAGCAGGGCTCAAATACGGCATTCATTTCGACCTTTACAAGTTCTTCTTCAATAGATCAATCCAAGTCTATGCATTCAGTGGCAAATATAGAGAATCCACGCTCGATGCTATATCGGAGGCACTTCTCGAGACCGGAAAGCTAGAGATCTCGACGCCGATCTCCCGGCTCTCATACTCCGAACTCGCGGCCTACTGCTACCAAGATGCGGAGCTAGTTCTGAACCTGACCCAGTTCGACGGAGAAGTAGTGATGAAACTTGTCACCGCCCTCTCTAGGATTAGCTTCCTGCCAATCGAAGACATGTCCCGTCAAGGAGTCTCAGGATGGATCAGGAGCATGCTCTTCCGAGAACATCGGCTTCGAGGCTACATCATTCCGAGATATGAAGAGATTACAGAATCGAAGGGCTCCACCAGCACGACAGCCGTCATCAAAGGCAAAAAGTACAAGGGAGGCATGGTAGTCGATCCGACTCCTGGAGTACACTTCCAAGTCGCAGTACTAGATTTCGCGTCGCTATATCCTTCGATCATCAAAACCTGGAATCTTGGCTATGAGACAATCCTCTGCAAACACCCTGAAGACAGAACAAACAAGATTCCTGGCACAGACCACTGGGTCTGCCGGAAAAACCGCGCTATGGAGAGCCAGCTGGTCGGATCACTACGAGATGTCAGGATCAGATGGTACAAGCCGCGATCCAAAGAGAAATCGCTCGACCCATCCACCCTTAGCTGGTACCAAGTCGTCCAGAACGCGCTCAAGGTGGTTCTGAACGCAAGCTACGGCGTATTCGGAAGCGATAGGTTCTCTCTGTACTGCCCACCGCTGGCCGAGTCGACTGCTGCGGTTGGACGATTCGACATCACAAGCACGATACAGGAGGCTAAACGTCTGGGAATCGAAGTGTTCTATGGCGATACTGATTCCCTCTTTCTTGGAACCCCGGACAGATCAAAACTGGACGATCTGATACACTGGTCCAAGAAGGAGCTCGGCATGGAATTGGAAGTCGACAAGAATTATCGCTATGTCGCTTTGAGCGAGCGTAAGAAGAACTATCTCGGCGTACTTCCCGACAATCGCGTTGATATCAAAGGACTGACGGGCAAGAAGAGACACACCCCAGAATTCATCAAAGCGACTTTCAATCAGCTTATCGAGATTCTGGGCCAGGTCCAGACCTACCCGGACTTTGACCAAGCCCGGATCAAGATCAAGGACCTAGTTCAAGACTCATACAGCAAGCTTCGAAATAGGAAATACTCGATGGAGGACTTGGCGTTCAATATGATGATTGGCAAAGCGGTCGCTGGTTACACGAAGACGACGCCCCAACATGTGAAGGCCGCTCAGCAGCTTAGCGACAGGGGCAACGAGATTAAGGCTGGAGACTTGGTCAGTTTCGTAAAGGTGACAGGTAGCTCCGGAGTCAAACCGGTGCAGCTTGCCAGTATCCACGAGATAGACGTGGAAAAATACACGGAATACATTCGCTCCACATTTGAACAAGTTCTCGACGCAGTAGGACTCGACTACGAAGAGCTCACCGGCGCAAAGAAGCTAGAGTCATTCTTTCCCGGAGCCAGCTAGAATTATGCTAACCATTTTTCCTGTAACCAGAATTCCGGATGTCAAGAAAGGAGACGACCTAGGTAAAATGATCGTGAGCAGGATCGAAGACCAAGGAGACGAGTTTAAGCAAGGAGACATCGCGGTAATCTCCCAGAAGATCGTATCCAAAGCCGAGGGAAGAATACTTCCCCTCTCAAAGATCACTCCTTCAGAATTTGCCGAGACAATAGCGAACGAGACTGGAAAGGACCCCCGACAGGTCGAAGCCGTTCTGAGAGAGAGTAGGAAAATCATCCGAATGAAAAGCGGCCACCTCATCACCGAGACTTCCCACGGCTTCATCTGCGCCAACGCTGGAGTCGACCAGTCAAACGTCGGAACAACACGAGACTCAGTAACGCTGCTCCCTCACGATTCAGATGCATCCGCAGACCGAATCCGAAAGACGATCCATCAAATCACAGGAAGAAAAGTCCCAGTAATCATCACAGACACGTTCGGCCGCGCGTGGCGAATGGGCCAGGTCAACTTCGCGATTGGGATCTCAGGCATGAAACCAATCCACGACTATAGGGGAACCAAAGACATGTACCGACGAACCTTGCAAGTCACAGAGATAGCTGTCGCAGACGAGCTGGCATCAGCAGCCGAGCTAGTAATGAACAAAGCCGACAGAGTGCCGGTCGCAATCATCCGAGGCTACAAGGCACCAAAGGGCCAAGGCCGAATCAAGGAACTCATAAGGCCCGAAGAATTCGACCTCTTCAGGTAGTTCAGCTCGGCCCGTCAGGTTTAATGTTGGGAGACCTGTCTCAGCATCATGAAAGTGGCCGACAAATGGTAGACTTTCTTAAAGAGGCTCGAAAGATGGAGCCGGAGATTATCAAGACAAGAAGAGAGATCCACCGGAGACCCGAGCTCGCCTACAAGGAAAAAGCCACAGCCAGGCTAGTCGCTGAGAAGCTCAGAGGCTTGGGCATAGAGGTCCGAACCGGAGTCGGCGGGACGGGAGTACTGGGAATTCTCAGAGGACCGGTGACGGGAAGAGTCGTCGCCCTCAGGGCTGACATGGATGCTCTTCCAATCGAGGAGATGGCTGACATTGACTTCAGATCGAAGGAGAATGGAGTGATGCATGCTTGTGGTCACGATACTCACGTAGCAATGCTCCTCGGAACAGCCAAACTACTCGCGAATCACAAGGACAAACTAGTCGGGACTGTGAAGTTTCTCTTTCAGCCCGCGGAAGAGCACGGCGGAAGGGGGGGAGCGGAGCCGATGATTCAGGACGGAGTAATGGAGAATCCCAAAGTCGACTTTGTCTTCGGGCTCCACATAGACGGCGATGAAAAGTCCGGGGTCTTGGCTTTCAGAGGCGGACCAGTCATGGCGGCGCCAGACACATTCGAGATCAAAATCATCGGACGAGGAGGTCACGGGGCTTACCCCCATCAGACCGTAGACCCAATCTATGTGGCCGCGCAGCTGATAATCGCG
>VBBE01000032.1 GCA_005884605.1 Candidatus Bathyarchaeota archaeon | reverse complement strand
AACATTATGATCGGTTATCGCTAGACCATCTAGTCCACGATCTCTGCAAATAGCCGGTAGCCCCTCGGGTGAAGTGAACGCATCGCTCGATCTGCTAGTGTGAACATGCAGGTCAAGCTTCAGCTTCAATTGGAGCCCTACTTCTGATACTCTCCAGTCCAGCTCGAAGCTTCTCGGCATTGACCTTGTGGAACAAAGGTTGGAGAGAGCGAACCCTCGTTCCAGGCTTGATGATTGTCTGTCCTGCGGATCTCCAGGGAAGGCTGGGTTTTCCCGTCAGGCTCAGGCAGATTTTCTTGGAGGCTGAAGGCAGGAAGGGCTGGAGTAGTATGCCAAGACTTGCTACGATCTGTATCGAGGCGCCGAGGATCTCGCCTGCCGCCTGCACGTCTGTCTTGTAGAGGCGCCATGGCTCGTGCTCATTGAGGTATCGATTTCCTTCCCGTGCGAGTTCGACGACTTGCTCTAGACCTTCTTTCAGCCTGAAGTGTCCAAGCCTGTCATCTACCTTCGGGAGACTAGAGCTCAGTGTTGCCAGTATCTTCGCATGTTGCTCCTTGTTTACTGAGTATTTTGGAACTTTTCCGTTGTAGTATGCTTGAATGAACGATGTCGTTCGGTGAACGAAGTTGCCTAGAACATCATTCAGTTCGGTGTTGATTTTTCTTTCGAACTCGTCCCATGTGAAGTTAGTGTCTTTCTGTTCAGGCCTAAGGCTGATCAACGCGTAGCGCCAGTATTCTGGCCCTGCAAGTTCAACTGCTTCATCCATCCAGACCCCAATCTTTCTGCTTCTGGAGAACTTCTGCCCCTCAAGTTGTATGTACTCTGACGAAGAGACCTCCCATGGTAGATCATAGTTCTCCCTTGTAGCTAGGAGCAAGCCTGGGAAGATTACAACGTGAAATGGAATGTTGTCTTTTCCTATGAAGTGGACGTTGCGGCTTTCCGGGTCAAACCAGTACTTCTTCCATAGGGAAGGTTGCTTCTTTTTTTCAGCCCATTCCTTTGTCGCCGAAACGTACCCGAGGACGGCTTCCATCCAAACATAGACTGTCTTTCCTCCGGCTCCTTTGAATGGTGCTGGGATGCCCCAGGTGTTGTCGCGTGTTAGTGACCGGGGTTTGAGCCCGTCTCTAATCCAGCCCAGGCTAAAGTTTCGCGCGTTTTCGGGAAGATTGGGGTTTGTTTCGATGTATTTTCGAAGCGGCTCAGAGAGTTTTGGAAGGTCGAAGAACCAATGCTTGGACTCTTTCTGGACCGGGGTGGCGTGATCGAGGGCGCAGCGCGGGTTGATGAGGTCTTTTGGGTCAAGGACCCTTCCGCAGTTATCGCATTGATCCCCACGCGCGTTGGGGTTGTGGCAGTAGGGGCATTCGCCTTCAACGAATCGGTCTGGGAGAAAGCGTTGGTCGTTGAGGCAGTAGAGCTGGGTTATCTTCTGGCTGTATACGAAGCCGTTCTTCTCAACTTTGAGGTAAAAGTCTCGGACGAATTCTTTGTGGACTCGGCTCTCGGTCCGAGTATAATTGTCGAACTTTATCTGGAAAGCTTTCAGAAGCTGGACGATGAGTTTGTGGTATTTGTTCGTAAGCTGGCGCGGCGGTATACCCAGTTTGATGGCTTCTACCTCGATGGGAGTGCCGTGTTCGTCGCTTCCACTGACCATTACAACGTCTTCGCCCTTCAGTCGAAGGTAGCGTGCGTAAACGTCCGCGGACAATAGCTGGGTGAAGGTTCCGAGATGGGGACGGTCGTTGACGTAGGGCCATCCACAGCAGACTACCCATCTTCCCAGATCTTCCACCTTGTCCAGAATGGAATTCGGGTTTTGCCGTCCCGATTGTGATAAGGGTTTGTAGAATCCGCCGTTGGAAACGGTGGTGCTGTCAACTCTTTGGTTGTTGGTGGAGCGTGGCTTCGGTCATCTCTTGCTTATGTTCGAGGAATGATTTACCATGCGTTAAGGCGTTCGTCGTATGGGGACTGTCACGTTGGGATGAGGGGAGCGACTCCGACCACGTGACAGGTCTGAACCGGGATAAATGGTTGGTTGGCCACTGTAAAATCCTTGCTGGCAATGGGCCAAGCTACCACGCTATGGGCGTGAGGGGGGCGGTTGAGGTTCGACCGTTCCCTGCCGAGAAGAGACTACGGGTCTCTGAGGCGCAAGGGCTCTCAGGTGAAGCAATGAAGGGGAACCCGACGACGACGGTAATCCCCGGAGTCGATGAGAGCAAGTCTAGTCCTCGAACAAACCGAAGACTTGACAGAACCGAAACGGTTGAAATACTAGGAAGGGGGCTTTGTTAGTAGGGTTACTGCCTCGGACAACTATGATCAACTGCTTGACAGAGCACTGGCAGGCATTACGAAGCCTGGTTCTACAGGGGAGCGTTTCGAGCTTCCCATCGCATCAGTATCGGTGATTGGGGCCCGCACAATAGTTCACAACTTTGCCGATGTCGCTAACCGTTTGGACAGAGACCCCCTTCAGATTCTGAAATACTTGGCAAAGGAAATGGCTACAGCAGGCTCTTTCGAAGGCGGAAAGGGCTATTTCCAGGGCAAGTTTTCCAGAGAAACTATCAACAGGCTAATCGGAGCCTACTCAAACA
>VBBE01000031.1 GCA_005884605.1 Candidatus Bathyarchaeota archaeon | reverse complement strand
TTTCCGTCTTTTCGACCTACGTAGGCGGTGTCGCACATTTCTAGAAAGAGTCCTGTTTCTATTACTCCCGGGATCTCCTTGAGTTTTTCGTGGATGATGTCGGGGCGTCTGAGGTTTCTGTAGTATGCATCAATTATCAAGTTGCCGTTGTCTGTGACGACTGGACCTATCTTGCCGCCCGGTGCTTCCCTCAACGCTGCTTTCTCGGATATCTTTCTGATCTTTGCTAATGTTGAGTGATAGGCGTAGGGTGTGATCTCGACGGGGATTGGTTGTTCTCCTCCTAGGGTCTTGGCGAGCTTCTTTTCATCTATGATGATGACGAGCTTTTTTGTTGTAGAGTCTACTATTTTCTCTCTCAACAGAGCCGCGCCTCCGCCCTTGACTAGATCGAGAGATCTCCACTGGACTTGGTCAGCGCCATCTAGTGCTAGGTCCAGTTCGGTATCCTCGGAAAGCGTGGTTGTTTTTAGGCCTAGTTTTCTTGCTGCGATCTCCATCTGGTAGCTTGTTGGGACCCAGCTGATGTTGAGGTGTTCTTTCTTGATTCTTTCCGCGGCTAAGTCTAGGGCTTTGAGGACGGTTGTTCCGCTTCCCAGCCCAACGGTTGTCCCGTTTCTCAGTTCGCGGACGGCTTGCGCAGCTGCGCTAAGTCTTGCTTTTTCTACCCAACTCATTGTATTCGGTCTATCCTTCTGTCTCTATTTGTTCTAGGCGTTCCATGGCTTTGAGAACTTCTTCTCTGATAGTCTCGATCTTCTCTTCCGCTTTGTTTCTCGCTTTCTCCCGCGGCCTTTCTTTTGGAGGCGGGGGTTCTTCGGTTGTCGGGTCTGCGGTTTCTGTCTTTGTCGAATCACGTTTTGGTTCGGCAGGTTTTGTCTCTGATGGAGTAGGTAGGTTAAGTGATGGCCGGATTTTTTCTATCCGGGCTTGTATGTCGAGGAAGGTTTCTTGGAATCGTTTGAAGAGGTCTTCTTTTGCCGTTTCTAGTTCGTAGAGGTCTACTGTTTTCTTGTATGTGTCGATCTCAGCATCTACTCGTTTGAGGTCGTTCTTGTAGGGTTGTATCATCTGGTTTTTTTCTGGTTCGTTGATTGTGCCTTTGGCTTCCGCCTCGTATATCTTGGTGAGTGCGTCTCCTATGATATCTCTCTCGAGGTTGGCGACGCGGAGTTTGTTTCTTGCATTTGCTATATCTGATTCTGTTACTGTCTTCCGTATCGTGTCTGGTATGGGGAATGGTTCGAGTTGTGTCATTGTTCCTGGTGTCGGGGTCGGGGCTGGGTCTTCGCCTGGTTTTTTTCTTCCGAATAGGATCAGTTGACTGAGAAGTCGGAACGGGGCTCCCGAGCCCTTTCCCCGCAATAGAAGCATGCCTCTAGTGATATTGCGCGGTAGGCGGGTTGCGGACTATTATAGGTTTAGCAGAGCCTGATTATTGTTTGTTACTCGTGCTTGCTCACGTAATGTCCAGTTAGGTTATTAGTTCTCATACGGGTCTTGTTCTTGTCGGACTAATGTCTCTCGCTTTGCGCTGTGAGAGCTGTGGGATGCCCATGGCGACCAATGAGGAGCATGGTGCCCAGAACCCTAACAACCCGTACTGTATCCATTGTACGGATATGAAGGGGAAGCTCTTGCCATTTGAAAGGAAGTTCGAGGAGTTGGTGAAGACCGCGATGGATACGCGGTGGATGAACAGGGAGCAGGCTGAGAAATATGTTCTGGGTCAAATGGCTGAGTTACCTGCGTGGCGGGACCGGGTGGCAGAGATGAAAGCCGGGCCTAAAGCTGCCTAGATAGCCGCCCGTATTCTTGAGTTCTTTGTCCGTGGCTCATCGGTAGGCGGACGAGCGTTTTGGATGGTTCTGAGCTAGCTGTACCTCGGGCTCTAGGCTAGAACTGGGATTCCGAAGTCTGATGCAATCATAGCGACGTCCATGATATCCGTTTGTCCGTCTGCGTTGAGGTCTGTCGCCGGGCTGTACAAGGCGGATTGCTGTGTGGTTCCGAAGGAAAGAACGAGCTGTGCTACGTCGATTATGTCCACCACTCCATGATGGGCGATGTCCGGGTCCCTTGAGACCGAGGATCTCGTTTGTCCAGCTGAGTCGACATGGCAGGTGGCTCCGAGGGAAATGTACGAGGTGGGTATTGCAAGTATGAATTGGCTGTTGCTGTTTGTAAGGGGTATTGTGACGTCGAAAGTGTTTGCGTAGACGATCGCTCCTGTGGTGTCGTTTACGGCGGTTATGGTTATTGAGCCGGATGCTGTCTGGCTGGTTGCGTTAACGGTGAAGACGCCTGTGATCGACACGTTGAGGCCGTCGAAGGTTGTGTTGAGGATGATGATTCTCGGGTAGACTGTTATGGTCTCGGATATTTTCGCGTCCCCCTCGCTTGTCAGGAGCGTGAGTGTTACTCTGTAGGTTCCGCTTGTCGCGTATGAGTGTTTCGTGATCATGCCCGTCGCGTTTGTGCCATCGCCGTAGTTCCACTGGAATGTCTTGATCGTTCCTGGTGTCGTGTAGTCTCGGGTGGCGGTGGCGTTGAACGTGACTGTTTGTTGGATCATGGGGTGTGTTGGGTGGTAGTTGAATTGTGGTGCGATGTTGAAGATTACTGGTTGGGTGAGGCTGTCCGTGGCTCCGGTTGTGTCTTGTACGGTTAGGGTTACGTTCCATTTGCCTGGTGAGGCGAGCAAGAAGTTGTGGGTTATGTAGGGACTGGTTGTTTTGGTAGGCGGTGAGTTGTCGCCGAAGTTCCACGTGTAGGATGCGATGTGTCCGTTATGGCTCCAGCTGAAGTTTGCGTTGAAGAATACGATGCTGCCGGGGGCTGCGCACATGACGCATGGATTGTAGGTGAAACTGGCTATCGGTCCCTGGTTCGGTGGCACGTTCGCGTGGGCAGTTTGAGTGCTGGCTGGGATTGTTGTAAGCGAGAGGATAACTAGAATCGGGAGAACGAGCCTATTTCTCATGTATGCACCGTGGCTATTGTTTCCGGGCGGTTTTTTATCTTTAACGGATGTTGTTTAGGCGACGGCTTCTTGGGTGAGCTGGAGCCCCGGACGAGATTTGAACTCGTGACCTTTGCCTTTTTGAGGAGTCTACCAAGGCAACGCTCTTGGCTGGGTTTTGTATCTACCAGGCTGAGCCACCGGGGCACTCT
>VBBE01000030.1 GCA_005884605.1 Candidatus Bathyarchaeota archaeon | reverse complement strand
GGAAACATCCCTCTTAGGATATACTAGAGATAGCATCGGATATATGTCGCCACAAAATGGAACCATCAAGCGATAGGAAGAATAATATTGACCCCTGCTGAAGACTCCAATCAACCTGCAAGTATCAACCTGCAAGTGGAAGCCGTTGAATTGCTTACCATTTTGAGCGTGAATGTCTTTCACTAGTTTCAAATCTTCCTGATGTTGATCAGGAAGTGGGCCAACACAACCAAAGGGACAGAGCAAGACAGTGCAACAACTGTTCCAAGCCCTACCCCTAAAATAGGATAGAGGTATCCTACGAGAAGACTGTAGGGAAAGGCGGTTAGTCCTCCAGATATCAACAACGGTTTTGTTAATGCTCGCGACAACGCCATCCCACGGGTCCGGTATGTGAAAAAGAGGGTGAGGCTGAATATTGCCGGGAACGATGAAGCTATGCCACCTAGTTCAGGGCCTCCGAACTGGCTTGACAAAACCGCCAGAGCAACGATGCCTCCACCTATCAAAGCCCTGAATGCTACTTGAGCCAGAGAGTAAACGATCTTCGCACCTGCAACGTGGGGAAGTTTCATTTTCATCTTGAACAGATAGAAGTAGACACTGGCGACCGAAAGAAAAACTCCGACCGAGAAGAAGAGATTTCTCAAATCAAGATAAGCTGTGATCGTTGAGAGGCCGACCCAGACGAGCAGCGCACAGACAAACGCTAAAGGGAAACCTCTTTCTGAAAGAACCGCGTAGACGAGCAGGAACGACATTGTAAAGCTGAGGGCGAGAGGGAAGACGATCGTAGCTTGCGATGCAATCGGAGCTCCTTGGTTGAGGCCGATGAAGAGAAATGACACTACGGATATTGCAGGAAGCCCGCCCACGAGACCTCCAAGTGCGCTACCATATCTCTCAGCGATTAGCGTAGCCGAACTGACCCATACGCTACCGACCATGAACGCGAGCATTTGAGGTAGAATCAGGAGATCGGTCATCAATGACCTGCTCTGACGTACCCTGCTGTCCAGACACGAGCAGGGCCGCTTTCTGGGCTACATAAGCCCGCGCATTTGCGATAACAACTGAGAAAGCCGTCTCAGGCTCTCCCCTCGAACGCCATCCTTTAGAAGTCAGCAAGAAGTCGAATCTCCCAGATTACATGTCATTACGGGAGCTATTGAGCGTAAATTCCCGCGAACATCTCGCGATATACGCTCTCGCCGCCCTCGCGAACCTTCTCCTTTCCATCCCTCAATATCTCGCGGTCAATACCGCCCTCGAACTCGGCGTGAATCCAAAAGGAGCGACGGCCAGTTTGATCGCTCAGTATGGTTCGAGCAACGGCCTGGTCTTAGACTTTCTCAGTTCGGGTCTCATCTTCCAAGGAGTCATAGCAGTTCTAGTGATCGGGCTTGTCGGAGCTGCTTCGTCTCAAAGGAGCTGGAAGTGGCAATACCCGTTGACGGGTGTGTTCGTCTCTACCTATCTCGCATACCATCTAGGCGGCAAGTTTCTGAATGCTCTCGGTTGGATCGGAGTACTAGAAACCAGCGGGGTAAATGTTTCCAGTGTCTACGGAGATCTCTTCTGGCTCGGGCTGGGCACCGCAATATGTTACCTGCTCGGAATTCTTGTTCTCAGACGCTCTTACAATCGACTGGCAGAGCGTGCAGATGCCCATAGCCGGTCTTGCTGATTGCTGACTCTTCTGACCGTCGTGCGGACTAAGGAGGAAAAAAATGCTTACTCTTTCCGGTACCCACGAACTAGTCGGGATCTCCGAATCCGCGCCTGGCCCCGCCGTGTGCCCACGGCAAGGGTAGTTGTCAGTCCAATCAATCCACTAAGCAGGAGCAACCAGGGATTGGTTGTCACAGTCGAAGTGCGTAAAACCGTTCTGGCAGTGGAGAAGAATTCGCAGATGAAGCAGCGGCCGTTTCCGTTGTCCACATGAATGATTACGACCTTCGAGTCTTGGAAAATCGTTGAGCCGTCACTGGTCAACGTAAATGTAATGGTGTAAGGGCCCGGTTGCACAGAGCTGACGTTCCAGTTGAAGATTCCAGTAGAGGGATCGAAGCTCGTGCCATCGGGAAGTCCGCTGGCGGCCAAGGTCATGTTGTCCGCTGCCCAGTCGGGGTCAGTCACGTTTACCATGAAACTTAGGTATTCT
Source organism: Candidatus Bathyarchaeota archaeon (assembly GCA_005884605.1). The sequence continues at coordinate 846 of VBBE01000030.1, read as the reverse complement.
CCCTGCCGAACATGAACTGGGCCCGGGACGATTAGTGCCGGTTGCTCGATTACTTCATTGACGATTATACTAACGTTGGCCGAGACGACTAGTATCCCGTGTGATGCAGATATGGACATGATGTAGGTGCCTGGTCCTTTACCTTCAGACGGTGTCCAGCTGAAGTTCCCGGACGCAAAACCGATGCCGCCATTCTGGGTGAAAGTTGGTCCGATGGCGAGGCAATTGTCGCATGCAAGATTGATTGTCCGCGAGGGATCGCCTGTCGCTGAGACGCTGAAGGTAAGTGGAGAGCCTTCGTTGACAGTCTGAGAAGCAGGAACAACCAGTGTAAATGGTCTTGTTGTGATTGTGATGGTTTGGGAGGCAATTGCCGTTTCGTTGGGGACAGAACTGTCTGTAACCGTCAGAGTAACCGTGTAGTTCCCGGTCGTGAAATTGTGAGAAACCGGGTTTCCGGTCAAGGCCGACGAGTCGCCAAAGCTCCACGAGTAGAGGTACGGAGAAGTCCCTCCGCTAGTAGTTGCCATGAAGGTTACTGATTGTCCAGCCGGAGCGGATGCCGAACTCATTGTAAAACTGGTCGAGAGGGGTGCAGGGGGAGGCGGAGAGACTGTTATGATCTGCGCGATGGTAGTCTGGGTCATGCTTGAGTCCGTAACTGTCAGTGCTACTGTAAATGACCCGGCGGTTGTGTATGTGTGCGAGACTGGGTTTCCAGTTGCGGTGTTGTCGTCGCCAAGATTCCAAGCGTACGAGTATCCACCGGTGCCTCCCGAAGCAGATGCAGCAAAGGTAACTTGAACGCCATTTGTTGGGCCGGTTGAGACTGTGAAGCTTGCGGTA
>VBBE01000081.1 GCA_005884605.1 Candidatus Bathyarchaeota archaeon | reverse complement strand
GGGCTGGCCATGAGCCGGGTCCAAAACCTATCGTCGGTTCCGTTGAGATAGGCCAAGTAGAAATTGCCTGTGGATCGGTCTATCGTGCTAGAGCGTCGGTCGGACGAGGATAATGCTGGATATGCGAATGTAGCGGTCGGTTTGAAGTTCTGGATTGTACCGTCCCAGTCAACCAGGGTAGCACTCTCTGTGAGAGAGACCGCCGGGGTACAGGCGGATGTAGCAATGTGGCTGCATGGACCTTGAAGGACTAGGACGCTGTGCCCAGGCACCGGTTGAAGCTGCGGCATGAAAGACGCGGCCGCCTGGGCTGCCTGTGTTTGAGCATTGAAGAGCAAGTTGTTGTTGCCACCGTTACACGTCCAGGACGGGTTGGATGTTGGGTGGACCATCCGGCTACTGCAGAGGTCTACTGTTTGACGGTTGACCGAGGTGTCAACCCAAGAATAGGCTATCTGAGGATACCCGTTCGGATCCACTTGTATTACCGGAAACTGGAAGTTCTGGGTCGAGGATGAACTGCTTACGGTCTGAACTGCCCCCCAAGTGATTGCGTCCGCCGCGTCTGCAACTGTGCCTACGACGAACTCGATGTTATGGTTCACATTGACCGAGCCAGCATTCCGCGCTGCCACAACGTAGACGATTAGCTGGTTGTTGGCACCGTCGTCATAGTAGGTTGCCGAACAGTTGATGTAGAAGTTACCGAAGCCAGCAGCGCCTGAACCGATGGTCTGATTGACCCGCCATGTGACTCCATCAGGGCTGTAGGAGTACACACACTCATAGCAGAGATTTGTGGTCACCCCGTTGCTTGTACAGCCACTTCCAGGAAGAGACACGTTCTGGGCGTAGAACACATAAAAGTCCTGCCTGCTGCTCGGTCGCGGATTCTGGAGAATCTTCTGCTGGGTGTAGGGAAGTGCGAAGCTACTTTCTGTGGGATAATTGCCAAATGAACAGTTCTGAGCGTTCGGACAACCTGTCCTCGTAATCTGGACCGGGTTGTCGCCCGTCCCTGATGAGGCCCCTGAAATTCTCAGGGGCAGGTTGAATGCGAGTGCCAGAAGAACAAGAAATAGAACTAGAAGTCTGAACTTGTTCCGAAAGCCCGTCAGGGTCGCCTATCCCTTCCCTCAGGGTTGTAGGCTAGAGAGATATTTGAGTCGTAAGTCCACATATTCCTAGGATAGACTACTTTCGAACACTAGTGAGGATTAGGGAGCCTGAACCTTGCGAATGGCCCGTTGGTGTTCAGAAGAATAATCCGGACTAGATTGATGCGTTTGGCAAGGATTTTCATGAGCCTTGAAGTTACTATTTTTCGCGGTTAAGGCTTATGGCTAAAGATAGGAGGCGTTGGTTTGGCCACGAAAGACGCGAGTTCTGGTGCGTCCAGCCAGCTTCGACGCTTGGACATTGCTTGCACTTCGTCTTTGAAGATTTCTCTTAGAGTACTCGAAAGGATCTCGAAGTGATGCTGCACTAGACTATCAGCAGAAGATACGGTCGTCGCGCCTTCTGTGAAACCTTCTCTTGTCAGGATTTGGTCGGGGTTTCCGGCGCACGTCCTAATGACCGCCTTGGTCTCTCTATCTTACTCGTCTTCGTTCTTGGAGAGATCGAAAGCTGGCGTAAAACTTCTGCTACAGAAATCTTGCCCGCGATATCCAGCGGATCCAAACGATAGAGCGTTCATCCCAACTTTTCTCTCCTCTTTATATCTGAGCTTTCCTTGTGGACCTCTAAGGTTTCGTGAGTTTTATGAGGCTAGACTCTGGGCAGATTATTTTACTAACCCTCGCAATAACCGGCATATTCCTTGCTGCCGGATTGCCATCCGCACGGGCCTCGCCAACCTACGCTCCTGGGGTCAAGCCAGCGGAAACAGCGGTCTATGCCCAGACGGTTGGCAGATGGAACCTCCCCGGTCCTGCGCAGCCTCCGTTCGACCAGTTCATCAACCTAAACTTCACGACCCTCAGCGTTACAAGCGTTACTGGAGCAAACGTTTCCGCCGATCAAACTTTCAGTTACACTAACGGCACCACACGTTCGGATGTAATTCAAGGGAGCGTCGCCACGGACTCCGGGAACATCACCTTCTGGTTCATCTCTGCGAATCTCACCACTGGCGACCCAATCTACACGACCCCTGGGGCTCCAATAATCAATACGACGATCACAGAGGTGTACGCGGGCGCAGTGAGAACCCTCAACATCTACAACGCCACCCATGTCCTCCCTCAAGGAACGGAGTTTGTTAACGCGTGGTGGGATCAAGCGACCGGGATTCTGCTCCACGTCGATTTTGCCATCAAAACACCGACAGGGAACGCATTCGCTGGCGCGAGCCTAGTGCAAACGAACATTTGGGGCCCGGGACCCGGCTTCGGATTGATCGCATTCCCGAATCCTCTTCTTATCCCGATCGGCTTCGAGAATACGAGTAGGTTGGTTTTCATAAGCGAGCGGGGTTTCTCCGGAAACATCACAATCCAGCTCGTATTCACGGGATGCTCTGGGATCTGTCCAGTGCCCAACTTATTCCCTGACACAGTAACATTGGCACCGGGGACGATAGCTTTCGCCAACCTCACCATTCACACCCGTGCTGATACAACGCCTGGAACATGGACTGTAAATGTCAACGCTTTCAGCGGCCCATTCGTGAGCAACTCGACAGTCTTGACTCTGATAGCAGTCCCGTCAGGGGCCGACGAGTTTCCGAGTGCTACCATCAATTTCAATCCCTTCAGTCCCGTGCCAGGCCAAGCCGTGAGCTTCAGTTCCGCGGGAAGTCTTGATCCAGACGGGTTCATCGTATCGTACAACTGGACGTTCGGAGACCTCACCCAGATCGTTGTTCCGGGAAACACGACGACTGTCCAGCACTCCTTTGCCCTTCCTGGCAACTACAATGTTGCGCTAACAGTCACGGATAGTTCGAACCTCAAAGGATTCGCGAGTGTCGTAGTGAACGTTGTGAACAGGACAGATGAGCCGCCTATTGCCGACTTTCTTATTCGCGTGCCAAATCCAGGCCGACCTATCCGAGTGGGACAGGACGTCGCGTTCGACGCTAGTCCAAGTATCGATCCTGATGGTAGCCTTACATTTTACCAGTGGGCGTTCGGAGATGTGAGCGGAAGCTTCGGATTGTTCGCAGACCACATCTATGGTAACGCAGGCAACTATACTGTGACGCTCACGGTAATTGACAATGGGGGGTTGAGCGCGTCCGCGCATCACAGCATCCCAGTCGTGGAGGCATTGGTTCACGATGTTGGGGTTGTCAACACTGACCCGGAGCCGAAGAGCGTGGTCTCAGGCCAACCGGTCTTCGTCGGTGTCGGACTAATCAACTTGGGGCAGCAGACGGAGAACGTCGATATCACTGTCCGCTTCGACTCGCAGGTCGCCGCGGCGCTTCACGGTGTTAACGTTCCAATGACTCCATATCCATACTTTTTCCAAGTCGTTTGGGACACAGCGGGGATTGCTGCTGGAAACTACACGATCTCGGCGAGTGTCTTCCTTTCGACCGACCAGAACCTCGCGAACAACCAGTTGACTGACGGGATGGTTACGGTCCTTCCGCCTCCTGTTTTGCTGGTCACTCCTTCGCAAGGGTCAGTGGGAACGAAGGTCCTCGTTCAAGGGTCGGGCTTCGCGGTCCCCTCTGGGCCATTCCAGATCTCTGTTACTGTCGAAGTGACATTCGATGATCAGTTCATTGGGTTCGAAACTCTAGGCAACACCGGTGCATTCGATTTCGTGTTCAACGTCCCCCTGTCCGAGGTTGGACCGCACCAGATCCATGCGTACGCAGAGCTGTACCCAATCCCAGTGGAAGCGTCGACGAGCTTTACCGTCGTCTCAGGTCCGGCTACAGTGTCGCTTACTGTCAGCGTGGGCTCGATCTATTTCCCGGGGGACACTGCTGCTATCTACGTTCTCTCCACGTCGAATGGTAGTCCAATGCCGGCGGGGACAATCAGCTTGTCGATCCTATTTCCGAACGGAACAAGTAGAAGCCTGGCACTCCAATCTGTCTCGACGGGCGTGTACAAAGCATCGTACAAGGTGCCGAGTACAAACTCTCTGGGAACTTATGCTCTAATCGCGACCGCCCAGCAAAACAGCGTTAGTGCCTCAGCCCTCGGGAGCTTTGAAGTGAAACCAACATGGCTCCAGGCCAACGGCCGTACCATCGCCACGGGCACCGCTGTCATTGGGACAGTTGGAGCACTCGGCGTTGTTGCTTTCGCATGGAGGAAGGGATACTTCACCAAGCGAAGGGACAGTTTCCCATTCGAGTACGGTGGATAACCCAACACAGACACTTCGCTTAGATCCGTTCCACAACTAGTCAGGGCATGCTGTATTCTGACGAGCTAAGGCGGTAAAGGGGAGGCCATGACCCAACCTACCAAGAAATTGGAAGACGTGGGCCTGAACAAGTGGGACATTCGCGGACAGGAGTCCTTCATGATCTTAGGCCACTTTAATTGGTCTCTTTTCTGGTAACCATGCGATCATCTGAAACTGTGTTACCAACTTACCAACAGGCATCCGTCAGTCCAAGGGTCGAACTAGTTCGCGATTCCTCGAAGGAGTCGTTCAGGAACTGAGGCTTTCAGATCAGAGAGAAGAGAACCTTGTGTCAGGTCAACGGTAACGCGGGGGTGGCAAATCCGGGCGGGCCCACCATCCACTGAGTGAATTGATCCGATATGCTGTTGGGTTTACGAGATCACCAAGACCCTCTTCTTTGAGACCTTAGGAGTTGTCAGCTGACGCGGCTGATCAGCTATGTGAAAAATCGGGTCGAGCTTGACCGGTCTGATGGTCGTGACCCCTTAACCGTGTATGGTATTGGGGGTCTGAAGGGAGCTTTCCGTGGGAGAGGACTCGTCTATTCTTGGATACAAGGTGTCGATGAGGCTGCTAGGTCGGACTGTCAATTCGAGTTGACGCAACCCACTCGAGCGGAATATACCACTGAGCAAGGTCAAATTACTATGGAATTCGATCCAATAGAAAATTTCCCTGTACGGGCATTGTTACCTCAAATGGGGAAGGATACGTGATCGCTCCGGCCTTTGAGCTCGATGTGGGCAAAGGGTGTGAGATTGTTCTGATGCTACTCTCGCCACCAGCAAAGCCTCACAATGTATCGGTCGAGAAGACGGTTCTCGCTATCCCAGGTGATGAGTCAACGATGACTCTTACGGCCGAGAGCGGCGAGCTTCCCTGTCTGGAAACTTTCTCCGCTACGTCGAAAGAGGCGAGGGTAATCTTGAACAGAAACCCGGAACTCCGTGTACAAGGCAGGATTCAACGAGACTCTCGGTAAGCTCAAAGGCAAGGGGCAGATAAGCGCTGCTTGGAAACCCGTCGGTCGGAGCTTTGAAGAACTCGTTCTAGTTTTCGACCCGTCCACTATCTGTTCCTTCGAAGCGAACTCGATGTCCTTTGATAGGATACCAAGCCATCTCAGCGGGGGCGAATTCATGTACCCCGGAGGCATCGACGATTATGTGATAGGAGATGGAATCGGGGTGAGATATGCGATTCGGCTAACTGTTGGACTGCGGCCTTAGAAGACATTCCTCTGATGAAGCAAGACTTTGCCGTAACCTAAAGATGGTAATCAAATTCTAGGTCAAAGCCTCCGACTTTGACCGCGCAATGATGACACGTGAGATGGGCGACACACTTCCTATAACAATTCCGAAGGGGAAAAAACGGAAACTCAGAAGATTAGTCGACGACCTTCAAGTTGACTCCTGATGCGGTAACTGATCGTTCAGCTTATTCCCGCAGGTGGGGCAGAAGTTCAGTTGTTCTCCGACAACTTGACCGCAAAAGCTGCACCTTTTTGACACTGTTTGCCCGGCGGGGGTCGGTGTGGGTTGTCCCTGAAGGTAAAAGGAGACTGGAGGGGGTGGAGGGATTACCGGAGGGGCCTTTCTAGGGCGAAACGCAATCACAATCTCGACTGCTGCGAAGGCGAGGAAGAAGAGTCCAAGTCCTAACCGGAAGTTGTCGTGGGTTATGTAGGTGCGTTGGAAGTCGACCGTCTCTGTGCTGTTGAAGAGGCCGCTTCCATGACGGAACACGATGTAATACGTATCCTGCAGGGTGAAGGCGAAAGAAATGGGGCTCGATGCAACGTCCTGAATGGAATACATGCTATTGAGGGAGGCCCCGGTCTGGAATGAGGCAAACTGGGCACTGCTTAGAATGTAGAAGCTGACTAGACTCCCTGAGCCTTCTTGAAATGCGCCGCTGATCGAATCGCCGGGACTACGTGTGGTTGCTAGATATTCATACTGTCCCGAGAGGATGTTGAAGGTAGATTGCGTGGAACTGGTGTTAGTGTATGTGACGAAATTGAACAAGGCGAGTCCCACTAGGAAGAGGCCGCCGACCAAGAAGCGAACCCGGACAGGATCCACGATTCGGCCTAGATGGCGTCCCGAAAAATAAGGATAGTGAAAACTCGGTTATTCATCCCTATTTTTCCTATTGCCATGGATCGATGAATGTTGATTTATCAAGACACGGTATGCTAGGAAGTGAGAATTGGGCGAGACATTGGCGTCAGAAGTCCCAGAATATACTTCTAAGGAGCTCTCGGCTAAGACATGGCCTGATCTAGCGAGGCTTTTCGAGAAACCGGAAATTGGGGATGCGTGGTGGTGTTGGTGCACGTTCCATCATGTGTCATCTTTCTCAGCTCCGGAGAACATGCCAGCGCGCACTAGAACTGAGAGAGCTTCAAGGAACCGTTCACAAAAGGAAGCGCTCGTGAAGAATGGACGAGCCCATGGGGTAATTGTCTATGTGAATCGGGAGCCGGTGGGATGGTGTCAGTATGGTCCCAGAGACGAACTTCCACGGGTTGACCATAGTCGCCACTATCAAAATATCGCGTCTACAGATGAGAAGAAGAGGCTCTGGAGGATCACTTGTTTTGTCGTTGACAAGAATTATCGCAAAAGTGGTGTAGCCGGCACGGCCCTAGCGGCCGCGCTAGAGAGCATTAGAAAGAAGGGTGGCGGCCTCGTCGAAGCCATTCCGGTGAGCAAGACTGACCAGGGCCCAGGCTTCATGTATACGGGAACGGTCTCGATGTTCCAGAAGGCCGGGTTCAAGACAGTCGGACCCTTCGGAACCGGCCGAACAACTACCGTTGTAATGCGAAGAACCATATGAATGGGGAACGGACCTAGCGTTCATTTTCTTCTCGATCTCTTGATCCTTGGCCGCTGTCGAGCATGTATCTCGGCTACGCGATCAACTAGTTGAGAATCATCTAGTCGTTTGCAGATCGCCGGAAATCGCGCTCCAGGTCCGTTCCAGTGTATCTCTTCTGGAGAGGATATGCTTGGCTCCTTTGTTCGGAGAGTTGCGAGGTCGCGAAACAGAATAGCTAGTTTGAAATCGGTTTCTAGAACCTCCGCGAGGCGAAGGGCGGATCGTGGTTGTACCTTCCAGGTTTCTGCCTTCTTTGGAATGGATTCTAGATGCTTGTAGATTCTGAGAACGGTGGCTGTTGATTTTTCTCCCCAACCTTCCAAACCAGGATACCCGTCCGCATCGTCGCCGACTAGTGCGAGATAATCAGGAATTGAGCTTGGAGGGACACCGAACTTCTCCATCACGCCCGCCTCGTTCCGAACACTTCGGTCACGACGATCCAGCTGAACAACGCGATCGTTTCGAACGCATTGGGCCAGATCCTTGTCCGGAGTACAGACGTAGATACGGCCGACTCTCGCTAGCTTGCTCAGAGAGGCGGCGGCTCCGGCGAGAGCGTCATCGGCCTCCAGCTCGACCATCGGCCAGACCTCTACTCCCATTGCTTGCAGTGCTTCTTCGAGCAAGGGGAATTGTGACATGAGTCGTGGATCAACCCCTTCGCTCGTCTTGTATCCAGGCCAGAGGTTGTTCCGGAATGATTCGATGACATGGTCTGTCGCAACCCCTATGTGAGTGATTCCGGACTCGAGCATGCCTGCTATGCTGTTGAGTACGCCGCGGGTCGCTGCAACCTCCTCGCCTCTATCGTTGGCATGAGTCGGGAGGGCGTAGAAGTGACGGAACAGTTCGTAGGTGCCATCCACTAGATAGATATCCACGGTACAGTCACTTCCATATGACTAGAAGAAATAGATGAACCCTTGAGACGGACAGAGCTGTCGTTAGTTCCAGTCAAGGGGTAAAATCTGGTTATTTCCTTTTCTGTCGAATTTCCCTCATTCGAAACATGACGATTTTCTTCACGAGATCGTATGGAATAGGTTTGTCCATCGGGAACCGTAACGAGCCTTTCTCTCCACTATAGGGAGATAACTCCTTTCGGAAGGCCGCATCGCCTACGGGTATGGAGTAGAACCCGATATGATTTTTCCAAGCGCTGAAATATACTAATTTATTCTTATCTAGTTTGAAGGTCGGCATTTGATAACTGATTGATTCCGCCGCTCCAGGCGCCGCTTTACGTACGGTGTCTCTCAGCTTTTCGAGGATGTCTTGAACGTTCTCCGGAAAAGATTCGATGTATTCGTCTATTGTTTTGGATTTCTTAGCGGGCACCATTCTCGTTCACCAGGCTCTTCGATTTGGTGTTCGACACTACTCATATCTTATTTCTCGTAATCTGTACACCGGTGCTACGAGCCCATTTTCTCGACTGAGTGCTAAGTTTCGGGTCATTTTGCACGCAATTGCAAATACAGTATGATGAAGTTTGCGTGCACATGGCCTAATCCAATCTCCTTTGATTTGAGCCAGCTCAGCATCTCGGAATGCTTTGTTGCAGCCTCGCGGCGCTTGACAAAACCTTTCTTGTGGCAAGTTTCCAGAAGCTTTGCGCGGTCTTGCCAGTCTTGATCTGAATGTTGTCCATATATCCCTGGAATGTCGGTCTAGCCACGGTGACATGACTTGAGGGGAATACCACACACCATAAGGGTTGAAAGGAAAGGGAATGAACTGATAGTTCACATTGCCTTGACTGAAAGACCAAGTTGGGACAGAACTGGTGTTATTCTCGCATCAGAGGGTTGGCAGGACATAGGATATGGATTGAAGATGCAGTTGACAATTGCCTCAACTAATGTTATCCTTCAAAATGAGAGGATTAAGTTGATACAGAAACCTGGAATACTCAATCGTCTACGTGGAAAGAAGATACCAATGTTGGAGGATAAGTCCTGAGATGGATAACATGCCTATACTGGAAAACCAGATTTATTGACAACGCCAAAGACGCTAGCTAGCTTGATTTTCGTTGCTAGAACGAGCCTTTCCGCAAGTTGATGCCGTGTTCGAGGAAGGCTTTCAGGCAGAGGCCCATGTGCGTCCAGCCCTGACAGTTCCCGTACGAGCCTTGCAGACCGCTCTCTGTAGATCTCCATTTACCCTCAACAATCTTCACAAGCGTCTCGTTCGCGTTCAAAGGTTCGAAACTCATCTCGACAACAGTGTCGTATCCGCCTGGTTCTGGTATTGATCCGGTTTTCGGGTCAAAGAGCCCCTCGCTCGCCTCCCATGAGAATCGAATTAGTCTGTTGCGCACGACCTTCTGTACCTTCACTGGGGCCGACACAATTTTGTCGCCAACGTCATTGAATTTCCATACCACGGTTTTTCCTTCATCCAATGGTCCGTCGGATCCGCCAGACGTGAAGTAGCCGCTAAGCTTCTTCGGGTTGTGGACAGCGTCAAAGACCTCGTTTACCGGTTTCTGGATTTTCGTCTGAACAGTGAATCTTAGATCCATATTTTGCATCCCCGCATCCTTGTCGGCTATATGTTATACATTTATAACACTTTGTTCCCTACTCAATTGTCACCATTGTTTCACTCAGCCCAGGATCCCACCGTGGAGAAGGTAGTATGCTAAAGGAGGAGAAGTACGATCTCATCTTCAAGGCACTTGGCGATTCTAGGAGGCGCGAGATTCTCGACCTGCTCAAAGTGAGAGCAAGAACAACTGGAGAACTAATCGAGCGCTTCAGTCAACTGGATCGATGCACTGTTATGCAACACGTGAGCGTTCTCGAAAAAGCCGATCTCATCATCGTGAAGCGTGAGGGGCGTCTTCGCTGGAACTACATCAACCCCCTCCCTATCAAAGAACTACATGACAGGTGGATCAGTGGTTACGCGGACAGCGCAATCGATCTGTTGGCCCGTATGAAACATGAAATCGAAGGAAGCTAACCAGAGCCTTGAGCGAGACAGCAGGACATACATAGCTACCAGCTCGGAGTCTGTCAGTGGCCCAAGCTGACTCAAGCGAGAACTGCAACAAAGCCCGAAATCGTCAACCTTGACGAATTAGAGCAGCAAGCAAAGCAGCAGCTCGACGAGGCCAGCTACGATTTCGTGGCTGGAGGCGCTGGTTCGGAGCTGACCCTGAGGGCTAACCGAGAAGCCTTCCAGAAAATATCGATCATGCCCCGGGTCCTGAAGGGAATCAAGCAGGTCGACACGTCAACCAATCTTCTCGGGCAACGATTGTCCATGCCAATCTATGTTACTCCAATGGCTAACCATGGCGCAGTCCATCCTCTGGGAGAGGTTGGAAGCGCACAAGGCGCGAAAAAGGCAGGTGCACTTTTCGTTGCTCCAACAGGCTCCAACAAGACGCTAGAGGAAATAGCAGCATCGATCAAAGACAGCCCTCGCTGGTTTCAACTATACTTCAAAAAGGATCCCGAAGTCAACAAACAACTACTACAGCGAGCCGAGACGGCCGGCTACTCCGCGATCGTTCTGACAGTCGACCTGCCAGTGTTGGGCATCAGGGATCGTAATGTCAGGAACAGCTTCACGTTACCCAAGGATCTTAACCGGCCTAACGTTCAATCCGAGCGATTCGCGGCTGCAAGGAGAGGTCTTGAGGCTCTCACAGCTGGTATCAAAGACGATCTTAGCTGGGACGACTACGAATGGACCCGGAAGCACACCACTCTGCCGGTCCTAGTCAAAGGAATTCTTTCACCTGATGACGCCGAGGAAGCTGCCAAGCGCAAGGTCTCCGCGATCATTGTCTCGAACCATGGGGGGAGACAACTCGATACCGGTTTGGGGGCGATCGAAGCTTTGCTGCCAATCGTCGATAGAGTCAGAGGGAAAACGAGAGTGCTATTCGACAGCGGAATCCGTAGAGGAACCGACGTCTTCAAGGCACTGGCGTTAGGCGCCGAAGCGGTCGGCGTGGGGAGACCCGTATTATGGGGTCTCGCGCTCTACGGAGCAGATGGAGTTGCTGCGGTACTGGAACATTTGAGAACGGAGCTAGCAAATGTGATGAAGCTTGCCGGCGTAGCACGACCGGCTGACATCACTCCGGAATACGTTAGGGCCGTTTAGCCGGACTAGGATCGCATCACAACCGATCCAGTCTGACGTAGGAGCAGCAGATTTCTCGGTCGTGATTGTAACTGTTTGTGGTCGTTCAAAATCCGTTGATTTATATCGCAATATGGGAAGACTAGTCTAGGCACTTGTTCGCACAGCTGCCCTCGAATATCCGAAGATATACCGGGATGGACAAAAGTTCAAACCTTCGGTAAAATGGTCGAGCAAGAGAAATGCTTCGAAGAATCAGGCCCCCAGAAGAAGCCGGCCGATTCAGCTTACTCCACGAGTTCTTTGAAGCGCAAGTTGACACGCGCCCCGAAGCAACTGCCATAATAGTCGAAGGCAGAAGAATAACTTACGCTGAGATTGAGCAACGAGCCAATCGTCTAGCCCGATACCTCCATAACCATGGGATAGGCCGCGGCTCTATTGTCGCAATACTCCTCTCCCGATCACTCGACGCATACGTATCAATTCTGGGCACTCTAAAAGCTGGGGCGGCCTACTTGCCTTTGGACCCGGAGTATCCGGCGGACCGGATCTCCTACGTTCTCGGTGACTCTCACGCTGAGACCCTCATCACCACCGCCTCTCTGGCCTCGCATCACCGGGAATTTCACGGAAGAATCATCGCGGTCGACGTGGATGCTAATGCCATCAGCTCGGAAACTTCTACACGCCTCCCAACCGATGTGGTCAGAGTGAGATCCGACGACCTCTGCTATGTCATCTATACCTCAGGCTCGACGGGTCGCCCCAAAGGCGTCTTAGTCGGGCATCGTAGCGTCTGCAACCTGGTCGGGGCAGAGGCCGAACTCTTTCGCGTTACTTCTGAAGACCGGGTCTGCCAGATCGCATCATTATCCTTTGACCTCTCCGTTGAAGAGATCTGGCTCGCCTTCCAGGCCGGCGCATGTCTTGTCCCTGTGACTCGCGAACTAGCTCATGCAGGCCTTGACCTCTCAAAATTCCTGGTAGAAAACCAGGTAACTGTGATTTCGTGCGTTCCAACCCTCCTAAGCATGCTTGAGGAAGATATCCCCACCCTACATCTTGTCATTCTCGGCGGAGAAGTGTACCCTGAAAACCTACTCACGCGCTGGGCTCGTCCTGGTCGGCGTATGGTCAACACGTATGGTCCCACCGAGACTACTGTCACTGCAACATATTCAGACCTCACACC
>VBBE01000100.1 GCA_005884605.1 Candidatus Bathyarchaeota archaeon | reverse complement strand
AAGGGATCGGATGCCCTCGATGTTTTCAAGAACTATCGCCTCTTTCCGCTCGACTGCCATTGCTACAATCGACTTTGTGGCGCTGTGGAGGAGATGTCCAGTTCTAGCGGTTCTACGCTCTCCATATCTCGAGGCTATGCCCATTCTTATCCTGGCATCGTCCCGTTTGAAAGATGCGACCATACGCATCGTAGTACTGGCTATACGCACAGTCTTCGAGAGGTCGTAGTGCCGTGTCTCCTGGGAGTTTCCAACCGTGAGGTTACGAAGATTACGGTCCACGCCCACCGTAGACGTGCAATCTACTATGGCAACGTCGCAGGCGATGCAGAGGCTCAGCCTGTTCCGGGTGAGTGTGAAGGAGCGAGTCTTGACTCCTGGCCGCGAAATAACGCTCAACGTGTGCTTGGTTAGGGGTATGCTGAGACGCTTCCCTCTTGAGATCGGAATCTCTAGTTCCCCATTCTTCTTCTTGAACCCGTAGCATGATACGAGCTGCTGTCTGACAGCGTACGGGTCCTTGTAGCGAAGCCTCTCTTCAGAGACTTCTTCCTAGCCGCTAGTATTCCTGCTGCCCTCGATATGGCGCAGAGCTTGTAGCAGCTGGGAGAATCATAACGGGCGAGCTGGCTGTAGGAGAGTAGGGAGAGCCTTCTCAGTGAGGATACGTCGTTCGCTAAACCTATCCGTATGGACTCGTTGACCATCATCCTGAACACTTTCAGTAATCCTAGCACGTCCAGTTTGGAGCATAGTTTTGCCAGACAGATCTGACAGCCAACAGAATCAACAACGAGAGCCGAAGACCAGTTCATGAGTTGGAGAGGCACCCGACGATAAGTTAACAGAACCAACTTGCACAGGGTTCCGAAGCAAACTCTACCGGATAGACGATCGAAGTTCCCATCCTAGTGAGGAGTTGGGTCTTCCTCGGACCGAGCCTTCCCCTCGGTGGACTCTTCAACAAAACCTCTCAACCGCGATACCAGGCTCGTGAACTCCATAGGAAATATGTACTTGGTGGATGGAGATTTTCCGATTTCCTTCAAAGCATCTAGGTATTGGAGAGCCATTGTTTTTGCGTCTATGTTCTTGGCGGCTGAGAAGATGAGAGCAAGGGCTTGCGCGTAGCCGTCGGCTACTAGGACTTGGGACTGCTTGTTTCCTTCGGCAACGAGGATCGCGGACTGCTTTTGTCCCTCGGCTTGCAATATGGCCGCGTTCTTCGCTCCTTCTGCCTTGAGAACGGAGGACTCTCGGATACCGTCCGATTCTGTGACCAGTGCTCTCCTGCTTCTCTCGGCGGTCATCTGCTTGACCATTGCGTCCTGGACATCTTTGGGAGGTCTGATCTCTCGTATCTCGACGTTGGTGACTTTGATTCCCCATCGCTCGGTTACCTCGTCCAGCCTCGTTCGTAGGATCGAGTTGATCTGCTCCCTCTTTGACAACAACTCATCTAGAGGAATGTCACCTACGACCGCCCTGAGAGTTGTGGTTGCGAGTCCGACCGAGGCTCCAGTGAAGTTCTGCACTTGGACTATGCTTGCTGAGGCGTCGACGACCTTGTAGTAGATTAGAAAGTCGATGTCTACGGGTGCGTTGTCTTTGGTGATGGCGGTCTGGTGGGGGACTTCTAGGTATCTTTCTCTCAAGTCGACTTTGACGAGTCTGTTGATGATTGGGAAGATGAGGACTATTCCCGGTCCTTTTGAGCCGGTCAGTCGACCTAGGCGGAACTGGACGACGCGTTCGTATTCTCTTATGATCTTGATGGAAGCAGCGAAGATCCAGAGCGCGATTATGATGAGGAGAACTATTCCGAGTATTCCGGCGATAGTGGACGTCTCGAGTTGAAGGATGATAGAATCGAACACGCCTCTATGCCTCCTTCCGCTCTACGACCAGTTTTAATCCTTGAAGGTCTCTGACACGGACCCTGGTTCCTTTGGAGAGATTTTCTGTTGAGGTCACGGTGTAGTCTTCGGAGCTGATTGTTGCCGTGCCGTATTCGCCAGCTTTCACATCGGATGTGAGGTAGCCTTCCTTTCCTATTATAGCCTTGGGATTTATGCTCAGAGGCCGCCGCATGGTCGCTTCCCGAACCTTGTAGAGGTACACGCTTCCGAAAACGACGCCTCCGCCGACAAGTCCTAGAATGATGTATGTTAGTATCCCGATTACGGGGTTTGGAAGTGTCCCAGTCGGTTGATTGGGCCCTGGGGCGGGCGCTGGGAGACTGAATACGAGGATGAAGCCTACGATGAAGATTACGACGCCGATTGTGGCGCTGATTCCGTGATGTGTCTTTAGTTCGAAGAAGATGAAGAGAGCGCCGATCAGCATCAGGATTATGGACACGATTGAGGCTCCGAAGACTCCCAGTCCGACGAGCGCGAGCGCGATGGCTGCGGCACCTATAACTGATATTACTACTGTCGGATGATAGACATCAGCGAGGATGGCGAAGGTGCCGAGGAGGAAGAGAATCCCGTCGAGGTTGGGGTCGCTCAGTATGGATAACAGTGACGATCTAAGTCCGGGAGTATGAATGTCGCCGCACTGTGTACCACAGATCTGCAGAAGCGCGTCGTTGGTTGTCGTTGCGTTGACGACTTGATCGACAGAATGGTTGTTCAGGGCCTCACAATTGCCAATCGCCTGACAAGGGTAAGAGAGTCCGTTCGTCACCATCTCTTTGGTCGCAGTGCTGTTTCTGTACTTCGGTGTGATGGACACCATAAAAGCTGCGAATCCGCTGATGTCTTTTTTCAGCGTCGAGTTCTCTTCTCCGGTAGGAATTCCATAAACGATCGGTGTAGCCGATCCTATCGTTGTACCTGGGACAACTGTGATATTAGTCGAGGCTTCCGCGATGTATGCGCCAGCGCTGAAGGCGTGGGCGCCGCGGGGCGCAATGAGGGTGGTGAACTTGTCGCCGGCACCGGTATACTTCGATATCGCGAGGATAATGTTGTCCATGTTCTGTCCGTTGCCTCCAAACGTGTCGAGTACTAGGATGAAGTTGTGAATGCCCTGGCTTGTGGCGTCGTTGATGGAGGAGACGACAAAGTCTTCGGCCCCTGGGTCTATGTTCGCGTTCATGGCTGCCACGTAGTAGCTTGAACTCGCTCTCGCCGGCGGTGAAAGTGAAGACTGTGCTATCAATAGAATGAAGACTGCGAGCAGTAGAACTGTGGTATTGTGACCGGCGTGAGTCTGGTTGCTCAAGACTGGTTACTGATAGTATCGTGGACTCGGTTAGGAATAAGCCTACTCTCGATGAGAACTCGGGAAGAATACCGGCTTACAATCCTGTTATTGACTCATCTCTAAGGGTACATTTTTTTCGGGAGATCCAAAGCGTTGACTACGCAACTCGTACTCTAGTTGGCTGACGTCTCTTTGCTATTGACCGCTCTTGTGTCGCGAGATGTGCTGTGCAAGGTCCCCCCGGGAACGATTTCCGGTCTGACAGGGTTTCCGGGCGATTCCTCTGATTCAGGGCGCAATCCAGGCTTGGAGAGGGAGGCTGATCTAGGA
>VBBE01000099.1 GCA_005884605.1 Candidatus Bathyarchaeota archaeon | reverse complement strand
GATTGGACGGGGTGTACTGACCCAAGACCGTTGAAGGGTCCAAATGAGACAAGGCGAGGACTTGCAACTCCGGCTAAAAGGTCGCTCTTGTTTATTACCCAAACTTTCGCTCCGGTTCTTACGTCGCCACCTATGACGAGCTTGTCATCGTTGACGCCGATGATCGGTTGGTCTGGACAGGCGCCACCACCTTGACAGTCGGCGCTACCCAAAGTGAGATTGTTGTACGATTTCCAAGTCCTTGTCGGGTCACTGGAGCTTGATACAGCTATGGCTATGTTACCATGAACCGTGTCTAGTATAGACGCGAACCATCTACCGCTAGCGGCATCGTACAGGACTTTCGGATCACTGAGACTGTGGTGATCGGGACCGGTGTTGAAGGTAACGTTAGAATGAGTTACCTGAACTAGGGTGCCGTTCCTCAGATATGCGGCCCATCCGTTATTCACCCACTCTACGGCATGGGTGGGGCCTACTGCAAGACTAACGTCTGGAGGATCTCCACCAAAGCCCTGCGTAAAATTGATGCCCTTAAAGCCCGTCGCAGTGCTCAGGGCCGATGTGCTGAAGGTGTAGGCATGGACCGGCGTGAGGGTGGTCGCCTCGAGAGCGACCAGGGTTGCGCTCAGTAAAACAATTGAGAGGGTTGCGAAGGCTCGGGGGCTGCCCCTAGGGAAGATCGTATCTCTCACCCTATTTTCGGAAATGGAGGGTTCGCCTACTAGTTAAGCGGGCGTTTATCGAACCAGATTTGCCTTTGAGTGAACGCCTGGACCCAGGCGAGAGGCACGTACACAGTGTTTCGGGAGAGCTCGGCAACGCTGCTAGTAGTCAATGATCCACTTACATGGGTAAGGTGTGCTCCGAAGACCGTGCCACAGATGCAGGCGACAGTAGCCGTGCTCCAGCTTGTGTAGGGAGAATCAGTGTATCGAGTCGTCAGGTTGCCACCGTCCTCATACGCAAAGTGGACGCGGTAGCTCCCCGTGGCTGTGCCGTTGACGCCGCTAGTTCTGACGTGAGCCTTCGCAGTGGTCGTGGAAAATGTGAAGCTCGCGGTGTTTCCCCAAGTCTGTGTCGAACCGTTCCATGTCATAACCACGCTTCTCTCAACCGGATCCGAACCTAAGCTACACGTAACGTAAGTGGACTCGGCTCCACTGCAAACGCCTTTGATTACCAGCACTCCACTGGATATGGCAAGAATGTGAGGCATGGTGACCGGTGTGGTGATGTTCGGGACTCTTTCTTCTGGAAAAGGATTGTTCGATCGCGGGTTACTGCAAGTCCATGTCGGATTGCTTGCCGGATTGGCCGTTTGCGAGCTGCAAACTTCAACGTTCTCTGCGGCGCTGGCCGATGTCGCGGCGTTATTCGTGTAGGAGAATGCGACGTGGAGATAACCGTTTGAGTCTTGCGCGATTACAGGATACGCAAGGTTCTCGCTGCTGTTGGTTGACTTTAGAGTTTGGAGACTGGTGAGCCACGTCAGGTATGTCGAAGTATCTACGATACTTCCAATTCGGAAGTAGATGTTGTGGCCGGTCCCTACGCTTGTAGAATGCCGTGAAGCTACAAAGTAGACTAAGAGCCTGGAATTGGACGGATCTTGCGCATAGATCGCACTGCAAGTATCGTAAAGATTTGAAAGCCCAGTACTCTGACTGCTGTTCCAGCCTGATCCGTCTGGTGACGTTGCGTAGTAGCATGCTTGTACGCTGTTTATTGAGTCGCGGTAGAAGGCGTAGTAGCCCTGTAGTCCTCGTGGGTTTTGGAATGTCCGTTGTTCCGATTCAGGAACTGTAAGTTCCGACCCTGTTTGAGAAGTGGTTGCGATGTGTGCGATTACTGAGAAATGCTGATGCGATAGGAGAGTTCCCCAGCCCGCATGGACGCCATTTGAGTTGATGTGGGACGTGATTGCGCCGTACAATCCCGCTCCTGGTGTGTCGGTCCACGATGCGGCCGGCCACCACATCCAGCTCATACGCGGGTTAGTTGCTTCCATGTAATTTGTAACATCCTGAATGTAACGCATGCCGGTTATTGAGTAACCTGCGGAGCCACCTATCACCTCGTAGGTTGAATTGCGGCAGGCTCCGCACCACGGCCCACCTTCAGTATTCAGGATTGGCCAACCTTGATGCACTGTCTCGTTTAGCATCGACAGATAATCGTCCCTCGCGATGGCGTCAGCGGTTGCGTTTGTGTAATTTGTAGTCCAAGACGAAGGATGGTTGAGCTTATCGACGAACATCATTTTTGAATCAGTCTTGAGGAGGGCGCCAGAGATGGGGATGAATACCATTGGAACGTCTGTGCCATCGAATTTTCCATTAGAGTTAGCATCATACACGATAGCCTTATTCGCGTTCCACGACTCGGTAGAGGATGTGGTTGTGTTCACGAACTTCAGGTTGGTATCGGTTCTAAGAGTCGCACCACTCGAAGCGGTTCCAGAAATCAACTGATCTGCATTGGGATTGTAGGTGCCTCCGTCTCCGTCTGCATCGTAGATGAGCGCATCAGAGTAGCCAGGGTAGTAGATGTAATTGTGAATACTCTCAAGGACCGCGTTCTGCGTGTCGTTCACAGTCGGATAACCCTGCCACCAGACAGTGCGATCCAATCCGCAACCGAAGGAGCAGATGTTCTGTAGTACCACCTGGTGAGTGTCTCCAGCCTTTCTGTCATAGTTTAGCCAAGCCTGGTAGTTCGCGGATAGCGTTGCATTCCAGACGCTGTCACTCATGGAGCCTGGCCGATTTGGTTCGTTGAGAGGTTCCCAGATGATCCTTGTGTAGTTGCTCTTGAATTGGCCTACTATGCCTCCCGCGCCAAAAATTCCATTAGTGCTGTTTCCAGCAGTGCTTCCAAACCACGCACTCTGCCAGCAAGCGACTGTCGTGGAATTGTACAGATCACTGTAACCGTGATAGTCGACGACTATCCAGAAGCTCAGATAGCTCGCGATCTTGATCGCTCTAGCGAGTTGTGTAGCATTGTAGTCACCGATGAAGTGGTAATTGGACGGATCCGGGGGCGTCAGACCGAATTTGGCTGTGCAATAGGGAGAAAACGAGCCTCGTATCGTGTTGTAACCTAAAGCAGCTTCTCTTAGAGCAATTTGTTCGAAGTTGCTTGCCTTTTGACCTGAAAATACGACCGAGTTGGGAGCGGTCGAGTTCGGATCGGTATCCTTTAACCGTGTAGCTCCCCAGCCCGCGAAAGCATTGTCTGTGTATGTCGACGTTGCCTTTGCCGGTCGCAACACGTAGAGGGATGCAACAACCAAGACAATGATCAATACAGTCGCGGTCAACGATCTTGATACTCTGCGATTAGAAATTCCACCGATACTAAATTCCGACTTTGCGCCCATCCGTCTTCTCATAATCAGAACCAATCGTAGGACATAGCCGAGACCTGGAAATATAATTGTGAGAGAATGATGAAACAGGTGGCCAGAGATTACCAAGTTTTTCTCAGAATACTTTCTCACTATACTTTCTTTGGGGTTCCAACCAATGACCCATATGATTTTTCATGAGGAAGTTTATTGGTCGAAAAATCGGTGAGTGTGAGTGTCTGTTCGGACTACTCAATCTACTCAATCTGGTCGCAAACCGTTTTGTTTGTGTCTTGACAATTGCTGACTCCTGCAATGGTCAACGTTCAGCAAAAGGTCAGAAGAGACCCTATACGAATCACGTTCGAGCTCTTAAAAGCAACCTTGAAGGACGAGGGAATTTCGAAAACGCAACTTGTTCGGCGGGCTAATCTTAACTTCCGGTCGATCGAACATTACCTGAAACGCCTTCAGGCGGGGCGCTTCGTTCGCCTGGAGATTGTTGAGGGCAATTGGAATCGATATTACGTCACTGGAGAAGGCGAACATCTATTCAAGGTTCTCGACGAACTATACGAGCTGATAGATAACTAGCTTGTCCCCCATGATCCAGCCCTGAATCGAGCTCGATGAAATCAGTCCAAAGGTCATTGCGTTCCTAGTGAAGATCCATATGGACCCACGGACCTTCCTTGATGCTTTCCCAGCGGCCCGAGATCAGATCATTGATTTCTTCAGTCAATGCCGACTTCATAATGCAATGTGGAACTCTCGTTCCGTCGTGATATGCTGAAAGAGAGGAAAGTCGACCCCCCCACGACTTGAATGACATCATGAGCCTCTCCATTGCCCTTCCATATTGCGACGTGGTAGTCACGGAGAAGATGTGGCACTCCATCATTATTCAGCAGAATCTGGACAAACTCAGACCTACGAATGTACTATCTCTGTACGAGAGCTAGCCCCGCTCATCGAATGAGGGATGCTCGACAAAGTGCTAGTGGTTGTTTTCGGGGCAGGCGCTCCCTAC
>VBBE01000098.1 GCA_005884605.1 Candidatus Bathyarchaeota archaeon | reverse complement strand
CTCTTCGGAAAGCATGACCGCGTCCGTGCCATCAATAATCGCGTTCGCGACATCTGTCACCTCCGCTCGGGTAGGTGTGGGTAAGGAGACCATAGATTCGAGCATTTGGGTCGCGGTTATCACTGGTTTTCCGAGCCGGTTGCTCTCGTGAATGATTCTCTTCTGTATTATCGGGACAAGTTCGAGTTTGAGTTCGACCCCAAGGTCGCCCCTGGCGACCATGATCCCGTCTGCCTCCTGGACGATCTCCTCGAGATTGTCGACTGCCTCTCTCTTCTCTATCTTCGCGACAACGAATATCTGGTGGCCGTCGGCCTCCGCGACCTTTCGTGCTGCTCTGATATCATCGACTTTCTGGACGAAGGACACTGCTATGATGTCGACTTTGTTCTCCAATCCGAACTTGATGTGTTCCCTATCTTCTCCTGTTATTGCGGGAACCCGGATTCGAAGCCGGGGAAGATTAACTCCTTTTCCTGAGGTCAGATCGCCTCCGTTGATAACGCGTCCTTCAACTTCATCTTTCTTAGTTCGTAGGACTTCGATCCTGATGGTCCCGTCAGCGAGGAATATCGTGTCGCCTTTCTTGACAGCTTTTGGGAGATCGGGATAGGCGATTGGGATCTTGGATTTGGCGTTGGTCGGTTTAGTTGTCAGGCTGATCTTGTCGAGCCTCTGGAGGTGAAGAGGCTCAGTAGCGAGTTTGCCTACCCGTAGCTTTGGTCCGGGTAGGTCTTGAAGTATGGCTACGGGGCGGTGGAGACGTTCGCTTACTTGTCGAATCGTCTTGATGGTGCGAACGTGTTCATCATAGATTCCATGCGAGAAGTTGATACGTGCAACATCCATCCCGGACTGGATAAGCTGGGTCAGCACTCGAGAAGAGTCTGACGCTGGTCCGATCGTGCACACGATCTTGGTTGCAATCGTATTGGTTTTCGGTGTCAGTTGTTCGCGACCTGCAGCTCATGGGGAATCAATTTGTTCATAACACATTCTCTCGGCAGTTCCCGACGGGCCTTCTTGTTCCTTGGAAAGATTTAACGGAGCAAACGGTCTTCAGTGAATACCAATGGAGCCGAAGACTCAAGGCCTGCACCACATTACTGCTATCACTTCTGACGCTTCGTCAGCTGTCAACTTTTACACCAGATTTCTCGGATTAAGGCTCGTCAAGAAGACGGTGAACTTCGACGACCCCTCCGCTTACCATCTCTATTTTGGCGACGAGAAAGGAAACCCAGGAACCCTGATCACTTTTTTTGACTGGGGAAAGAGTATTGGTTTTGGACATGTGGGTGGTGGCGTAACCCACCATTTTGCATTCACGACCAGGGATCTGGAATCGCTCGCCAAATGGAAGACTTGGCTGGAACAAAACGATGTGAGCGTTCTCGGACCCTTTGATCGAGGTTCTTTCAAATCTCTCTATTTTCGGGATCCTGACGGTCTAATTCTCGAGATTGCGACCCCAGGAAAAGGGAAGGGTTACTCAGATGCTTCCCATTCGGAATTGACTCTCCAATTCGGGAGTGACCCCACAACTGTCAAGGCACCCGCTCCGCAAAGGCGGCAGATTAGCTCGGAGATGAAGCTGCAAGGATTGCATCATATAACCGCTCTCACGCACGGATCCTCTCAGACCCGTCAATTCTTTGCCGGGATCTTGAACATGGAGTCGGTGAAGGAGAATCAGAGAGGGTCATCAGGGACCGCTCAGCAGGTCTTTGGGCTTGAGGAAGGTCGCCCTGGCTCGATGGTCTCGTTCATCGAATCGCCGGTGGCTCCTAGTGGAAACGTCGGGGTTGGAACAGTCCATCATATCGCCTTCGCGGTTGAAGATGAAGACGTGCAGCTGAAGTGGCGGGAGCGTTTGCTAGCCCGCGGGGTCCATGTGACGCCTGTATTGGATAGAAAATATTTCAAATCGATCTATTTCCGCGAGCCGAATGGGATTCTGCTCGAACTCGCCACTATCCCTCCGGGATTCGGAGTTGATGAGCCATTGGAAGCGCTTGGCCAGTCTCTAACGCTTCCTGGCTGGTTGGAGTCGCGAAGACGCGCGATTGAAGCCTCTCTCGAGCCGATATCCTTGGCTGCGTAGAGAGATCTTGACTAGAATCTGTTCCAGGGTTGGGTTCGGGAACGCCGTCCGCAGGAGTTGTCTAGTGACATTTCGCAATAGGATGTCGTTGTAAAGAAAAAAATCGTTGTGTTTGCGTGGAGGGGGTCGCCGGTTGTTGGAGTTTGGTTATTGGGCCGCAACTAGGACTTCGATTGGTTCGGGTTCTTCAATGATAGCTCTCGACTGTTTTGCGAAAGTGTAGACGAGCGCGCAGCCTTGTTCGTCGATACGGAGCTCGACAGCCCCGGTTGGCGCGCCCATTATGTCAATTAGCTCTGCGACGTCCTTTGGAACTCGAAGGTACGCTGATTGTTTGATAAATAACGGTTTCACGCTCTGGGTCAAGTCACATCTTCCAAAGAAGTACTTGCCAGAACGTCAAGTTTGGGGTTTCGGAACTCTACTTCCTGCGTACATGGTGCCTGGGGAGTAAAGGGTGTGCGTGTTCGTGTCAGTGCTGTAATCGTGAGGACGAGCGTGGTCTGGTTGGAAGCTACTATTACCTCACTATACTAGTAACGTGCAGCTTTAGTTGAATGATACGCTCTCGTCGCACCGTCTAACGATTCCGAGATGTGTCAATCGGACTGGTGAATAGGCTTAGCAACGATACTAGCTGTTCAATCCTTCAAAGGCGGAACTGGGAAAAGCACAGTCAGCGCCAATCTTGCAGTTACACTCGCGCGATTGGGCAAGAGGGTTGCCGTGATCGACCTTGACCTGGAAGGTCCAGGATTGCACGTGATCTTCGGAATATCTGACGTCGAGATTAAGGTGACGATAAACGATGTTCTCCAATCTGCCATCCCCATTAGAGATGCTGTTCTCGATCTAACCCCCAGGCTTGGAATCGATTCGGGATGCCTCCTCTTCTGTCCAGCAGGCCACAGACTTGAAGAGATTCTCAAAATGGTCGACACGGGCTTTAATCTCAGCCGTTTCAAAGCAGTTCTCTACAACCTTGCTACAGAATACCAGCTTGACTATCTCCTAATCGATAGCCATCCTGGAATAGAAAAAGATACAATCGTCTCCATGGCGGTCTGCGACGTCGTAGTTCTCTTGTCCCGGGTTGATCACCAGGACATGTTTGGAAGCGGCGTCATGAACGAAGTAGCGAGCCAGTTGAGGAAGCCTGTGGTTTTGATACTCAACATGATACCGAGCAGTGTGGGAGAGAAGGAGTCCAAGAAGATCGGAGAGAAAATAGCAAGCCTCTTCAATCTCCAAGTCCTAACAGCTCTACCCTTCAACTCGGACGTCTTCGAAAACCTCAGCAGAGGAG
>VBBE01000097.1 GCA_005884605.1 Candidatus Bathyarchaeota archaeon | reverse complement strand
TCTGGTCTCACGCCTAGACAAACGGACAACCGGTAGTCCGACCCATCGCGCCTTGTACTCTATCTGCCGTTGAGCCTTTCCGAAACTCCACCCGTTCATCCTGCCACGATACTTTCTAGCCTGACCGTTACCCTTCCGGTAGAGGGATCGGATGCCCTCAATGTTCTCGAGAACTATAGCGGTCCTCCGCTGTACTCCTAGGGTGACGATTGTCTTTGTGGCGTTGTGGAGCAGATGTCCAACCCTAGCGGTTCTCCGTTGTCCATACCTGGACGCTATCGCTGTTCTCATCCTATCATCGTCCCGTGTGAAAGAAGCAACGATACGTACAGTGGTGTTTGCTATTCTCACACACTTCGAGAGATCATAACGGCTTGTCTCCTGGTCATTTCCAACTGTTAGATTGCGAAGATTACGGTCCACGCCAACGGTGGAAGCACGGTTAACGGTGGGAGCGTCTCGGGCGATGCAGAGGCTCAGTCTGTTCCGGGTGAGCGTGAAAGAACGAACCTTGACCCCTGATTGAGAGATGTTCTCTAATACGTGTTTGGTCAAGGGTATACAGAAACGTTTACCTCTCGATACTGGGAAACGTAATGCTCCGTTCCTGATCTTGAACCCGTAGCAGGAGACGAGCTGCTGTCTGAAGGAATACGGGGTCTTTGTGGCGTAACCTCTGCGAATAGACTTCTTCCGAGCCGCTAGTATTCCTGCTGCTCTGCTTATCGCGCAGAGCTTGTAGTAGCTGGGGCTATCATAATGGGCGAGCTGGTTGTAGGAGAGGAGTGAAAGCCTTCTCAGCGAAGACTCATCGTTCGCTAAACCAATTCCGTAATGATTCGTTAACCATTCTCCTAAATAACTCCAGCAGACCTAGAACTTCGCTTGAAGAAATGTAGTTTTGCCAGACCGACTTAACAGCCAACACGATAAACAATGGGAGCCCAATCCTAGACATAAGTGAGAGAGGCACCCGACGACAAGTTGACAGAACCGAGTTCACTATAACTTAAAAACGGGTCGCTTGGAAATTGGACATCGAAATCAGCATGTCCAAGCTAATTCAATCCAGGCAGACTCGAAGCCTTGAGGAACGGTATGAATTGCTGAGGAAGACGTTGGCTCACTATCTCCTCCTCCAGGTGGGCACCTTCGTTGGTCTCGCGGGCTTTGACGCTGTTGGACCCGCGATGAACATGCTGACAGACATGAAGGCCAATCTCAAAGTTGAGGAGATCAAGGCGAAGAACCAGGGAAGTCGGGTCGAGGCTCTTTCCCAGAACCTGGCTGAAAGCATGGGCGAGACATTTGCCAGCGACTACGATATTGAAACGGGCGATGGGTCTCGGACAGTGAAGCTGGACCGTTGCGGGTGCATAGAATCCGTGCTCGCACAGGCAGAAGCATACGGTCTGACGAAGAACCAGGCGAGATCGATATTTTGTAGCACATGTATTGGAAGCTACAAGAAGGCGGCGGAAACCCTCCAACTTGGATTCCAAGGCAAGCTTCGCGGCGAGCACGGTTGCTCGATGAGCTTCTCCAAGAAATAGTCGCCCCTACTCTGGACGGATGACCGTGCGTTTCCCCGAGTCCATGAAACACTAGCCGGCGAATCCAAACCGTTTGTCCTGATCATCCAACCTCCTGACTCTATCGAAAGTCACAGATGGTGAGATCCTCACTGGGATTTCTTTCTACTGGCTCCTAGTTGGATGTCGGAGAAATAGACCCGTGTGAGGAGTGGGGGTCTTCTCGTGGCTGGTTAGGCGGATTATTCTCGCCCTTGAACGATTTGAACCAGACCGGGAAGAAGCTCTGGACTGCCAACGCCAATAAGACAAGGAACAACACTTGGATTCCTGAGAAGATATTCGGTGGCAGTCTAGAGCTGGTAAACCCAAGGTCTACTGCGAACTGCGTCGCGCTTCCGATAATCTGGACAAAGCCCGCGACAGCGGTAAGGGCGAAGCCCCTTCTCAGCCCTGTGCCGTTCAATCCCCTCGAGAGAATCAGAGACAGGGTCGTGAGGACAAGTACGGCCCCAATGGCAATTACGTCTAACGCAACCGCGACAGTGTCCAAGGACCCAGGCACTGAGATGTTGAACGAGTCTCCGCTCAAGAAATTGTTGTAACCCGCGACCTTACGCCTGAGACGCGAATCTAGAGGAATCGACAACATTCACGGAAAGTCTGATCTGATTCGGGGGTTATTTGTAACGAGTGGGTCATGTGAAGCAGTTACAATGTAGATTTCAAAGCTCTCTTGGCGATCGTAACCATCGGAGCTTAGGATTTTAGGCCAAGGAGGTGAGCCTGACGCCAAACAAGAGAGGGTCATTCGGTGGCTATGGGATCGAACTAGACGAACATCTCGCCACTGTACTCGGTGGGAAGGAAGGACAGAAGGTCACCCCATCCGAGATGACCAAGAGACTCTGGCAATACGTAAAGCGGCATAACCTCGGCAAGAAAGACGGTAACTAGAAACCGCCCACTTGTCCTCGCCGCCTTAATTCCCAAGCCCACTTTTTGGGACCATTCCTTCTTATCGAATTTCAGGATAGAGCGAATAGGACGAAGGCGCCGAACCAATTAGGCCCTTCCAATCTCATACTTGTGCACTAATTCTACCGACACAGGTTACAGCACGTTTACACCCGCCGATTAGAAGAGGGCATAGTCATGCCAGCTTCACCCACAAGGACGAAGAAAGCACTACAGGAGTTAGCTAAAGTATTCAACAAGCTAGCGTCAGAACTCACCGCAGACCTAAACGCGGCGATCAATGAGATCGACAGTCTGAAACGAGAAGTCCAGAGACTAAAGTCCGCGTCTGGAAAAACAAACAAGACCCCAACCTCCCAGAAGAAATCCGCCTCGTCCAAGACGAGTCGCCCTCACGCCACAAAGGGAACCCAGCAAACTAGCCACACAAGTCACCACGAATCAGGCCACGACACAAAGCCATCGGACGATACAGGCTCTTTCGTCTTCCCCCACGAGCCATTCAACCCGTCTCCACCCCCCGAGCCGACTCCGCCCGGAAACAACTAGCCAACCTTCCAAGTCAAGAGCTCGTGCTCGATAGAGCCGACAAAATAAGTGGTCGGCTCTTCGCATCCAGTCCTTTCTCCATATTTCTTGTCGGAACCGCCCTTCGATCATCTTCTGCTTAAAGAGTCCCGGCCCACTTTGACGTGGTAGTAGGAGGGTGGTCCCTTGGGAGTGATGCTCACGCCGATTCTGAAGAGAGAACAGACCAGTCTCAAGGCTCTCAAAGGCACGTCCTTTGCGATCGATGCTAGCATTGAAATCCACCAGTTCTTAGCGCTCGTCAGAAAGCGAGATGGGAGCCTCTTCTCCGACTCCCAGGGACGGGTAACCTCGCACCTTATCGGTCTCCTCACGAGAACGAGTCGGCTGATAACAGATTT
>VBBE01000059.1 GCA_005884605.1 Candidatus Bathyarchaeota archaeon | reverse complement strand
TTGAAGGGCTCGTCTATGCTCCAAACTCCTTTCGCCTCCTCTGGCGCCCATCCCACTGCTCGGAGGGTCTTGGCCATCTCGGCTTTGTCTCCGTACTCGCTGATCTTGCCCTGCTTTATCAGGTCCAAGACGGCATCTTCGAGCGGTTCGACTTCGATGTAGATCTTGTTGTGCTTGTTAGGCGATTTTCCTTCAACTGGACCCGCATTCTTCCGCACGGCTTCTCTGTAGATTACGATGGGTTTGGAGGTAACAATCTCCATCCCGGTTTTAGTAATGAGAGTGTTGGCAATCTCAAGGTGCAGTGTGCCCATTCCTGAGATCAAGTACTCGCCAGTTTCCTCGTTGATACTCGTAACGAGATTCGGGTCTTCAAGCGAGAGCTTTCGTAGTATCTCAACTAGTTTCGGAAGGTCCCTGTTGAACTTCGGTTCAACCGCTATCGTGACAACTGGCTCGGTGACATAGTGGACAGCTTCGAAGGGAACGAATTGCTTGACAGAGGCTAGGGTTTCCCCTGCTTTCACGTTCTCCAAGCCTAGAAGAGCAGGAATGTTACCGGCGCTGAGATGTCCGACGATCTCGCGTTGTGGTCCCATATAGATGGCGACTTGCTGGACTCGTCCCTGTGTACGCGAGTTGATCAGAAAGACAGGTTCTCCATCGGTAACTGTTCCTGAGAACAATCGACCTGTGGCAACAACGCCGGCTTGCGGGTCCACAACAATGTTAGTGACAGACATCAGGACAGGACCCTTGTCGTCGCATTTGATCATCGCTTGGCCATACTCGCTGTCCGGGTCGCCGTGCCAGATCTTCGGAATCCGGTAGACCTGGGCTATGTGAGGCGGAGGCATGACTTCCACCGCCATTCCCAAGATGGCCTCGTGAATCGGCGCTTTGTTCTTGAGCTCCTCCACTTTCCCGTTTAGGTATGCATCAACGACATCGGAGAACTTGACTCCTTTTTTCTTGGCGACTGCAGCATTGAAGCCCCATCTGTCTTTGGCCGAACCCATCGCTACGGTATTGGTGGCGAAACTTACCTTCCACTTTTCTCGGAATTCAGGCTCTGCGTAGAGGTCGAGGAGAGCATTGAAGTCCTTGATTATCCTTGCAACTCTCTCCTGTATCTGTTCAGGGTTGAGTTTCAGTTCCTTGATCAAACGGTCAATCTTGTTAATGTAGAGAACAGGCTTGACGCGTTCCTCTAGTGCCTGCCGCGTCACTGTCTCGGTTTGAACCATGACCTCCTCAACAGAGTCGACGACCACCACTGCCCCGTCGATAGCCCTGAGCGACCTCGTAACCTTGCCTGAGAAGTCCACGTGCCCTGGCGTATCGATCAGGTTGATGACGAAGGGCATGTCATTGTGCTCATAGTAGAGGCTGACGTTCGCCGCCTTGATAGTCATCTGACGCTTCTGCTCTTCCTCCATAAAGTCCATTGCCAAAGCCGTTCCGGCCAAGGATGGTGAGAGCAGTCCTGCGCCCGATAGGAGACTGTCGGTCATCGTCGTGTTGTGAACGACCATGCCGTTAGCTACAAATGTGTGATTCCCCGGAACCGTCAGGTCGTAGACGTCGAACGAGCCGGTACGAGCCGCTATCTGTGTGACCTGGACGGGGCGAATCTCTCCTTCGAGAAGCTGACGCCATTCACGCACTAGTTTGACAGCCGGGGCCGTCGAAGGCTTCGAAACCAAGAACTCCTCGAAAGCGTCAACAATCTTCTGAAAGATGGGCCTCGTGAGGTTCTGCCTGTCTGACTCGTAACTTCGGTAGAAAGGCACTCGGGATTCCAAATATGTATAGGGAATGCCCAGTCGGTTCCTGATCTCGCGAAGAGTCCGCCAGTCAACAGGCACGATTCCGGTCTTTCTATTACTCACTGCTCTCCGAGCGAGAGCGTGTAGTGCCACACGCTTCCTTGGAATAGTGAATCCGATTGCAGTCTCAAATCTCCGAGTATCATCCCCTGATATTGTGACTGTGAAGTATTTTCCTTTTTGTCGGACAGTAGGAATTATCGAGAATCTTAGCAGAGCAATTGAGACTTGCCTAGCGAACTTGCCACTAGCCATTGTCAAAGAAATTACAGCGCTAGACTTCTCAACCCCACCATATGTGTCAAACTCGCCTCTGAGGAACGCAGCGACATGCTCGTTCCCCATCTTCAAGACCAACTTGGGAAAGACGATGTTGTGTGCCTTCTGCTTTGCGGGGTACTGGTAGGAGTCTTCGAGGAATTTGATCAGGCTAAAGCCACCGTGGTGGTCAAGTCGATAGGTGTTTCTTTTTTTGTCCTTCACGAATATTGTGCTGACATCAAAGACGCTTCGGAAGATATGGGATGCCAGATGCAGAAGCGGTCTGTATCCGTTGGTGAAGCTAGCCCGAGAAGATCCATTACCCCAGAGGATTCCTAGAAGGTAGTTTAGATCCTCGAATTGTTTCCAAGTTTTTGGAAGTTTGATCATATTTGAAAGTCTGCCAGGCCTAGCATGACTCAGCCTGTACGCGATTCCGTGAATCTGATCATAGACTTGGTACCGGGGTATCCCAAGGGAATCCGTGATTTCTACCACGTCATCCAGTCTAATTCGACCGGCGGCCAATCCACCTCTGAATGCTTTGAACGAAGTGTCTGTTCGGACACTGGAGTGAATATTCTTGATTCCTTTGGCCTCAACTAGTCGGACGAGTTTTTCGGAGAATCTTTTCTTCAGATAGACCAGATAGTAGTCGTGAGAACTCAATCCCTCCAAGATTTCGGACTTTATTTCTTCTATTCTGCTTGGAAGAGATCGTAGGGTGTTTGGAACGAGAACGAAGTCACTTCTTCCGATCATGTCCGCTCTCTTCTGTTTGATCATACCGTTCATTGCTATGGTGAAGAATGGATGTTCTGGCGTCGTTTCCACTGAGTAGCCGTTTCGTAAGGTTACCTTAACGAGTTTGTTGCTGTGTAACTTCCAGACATGCGAGACGTTCCTGTCTTCCAT
>VBBE01000058.1 GCA_005884605.1 Candidatus Bathyarchaeota archaeon | reverse complement strand
CCCTCGTTCGATTATGATGTTCTGGCAGCGAGGATTCCGAATCTTGCGCTCCCTCTTCAGCTCGCAGTAGCTATCACAACTTTTGTCGGATTCGCGGTCAAGCTTCCCATATTCCCACTTCACACATGGTTGCCTGATGCGCACGTGGAGGCTCCTGCACCCGTTAGCGTGCTGCTAGCAGGCTTGCTTCTCAAGATGGGAGGCTACGGATTGATCAGGTACAACTTGTTACTCTTCCCTAAGGCGGTGAGCGTTCTCTGGCCCTACTTTACCACCATCGGCCTCATCACCATGATCTACGGGGCATCAGTCGCGCTCGTCGCTAGGGACATCAAAAGAATGATTGCCCTAACGAGCGTCAATCACATGGGCTACGTTCTCCTCGGAGCATTCACTGCAACAGTTGCAGGAGTCTCAGGAGCAGTCTTTCAGATGTTCAGCCACGGACTCGCGGTGGGAATGCTCTTCCTCATGTCAGGATACATCCATGAGCATACAGGAACCAGGAATATCGACGAACTGAAAGGACTGAGAGGAAAGATGCCTCAGACGGTCTCACTTCTCTTCTTGGCCTCGATGGCCGCCATGGCGGTTCCGGGATTTGCCAACTTCATCAGCGAATACCTCGTGATCCAGGGCGCTCTTAGCGTGAGCTATCTCTTCGCGATCGCCATAGTCGCTCCAGCTCTAACCGTCGGATACTTCCTCTGGATGCTGAGACGAGTTGCCATGACCCCTCCAATGGGTCCCAAGAACGAGCTGCATCTTCGCTCTATCCTGATCCTTGTCGCATTTCTAGTGCCATTGTTGATCTTCGGTGTGTATCCGCCCCCCATACTAGGGAGTGTGATAGCGCCGACGGTGGAGAAATGGGTTGGAACCATAGTCGGTCTTGGGGCAAGATGATCTAGATTGGCCCTCCTTTCGCTGACGCCGTTTCTCAGCCTAGCAGTGTTCGGACTACTCGCCACTCCTGCTGGCTTTCTTCATTTCAGAAAATCGAAACTCGGTCTCGCGCCCTTTGTCTGTATCTTAGGTCTGGCAATCGCTCTAGTATCCACAGTATGGCTTGGGTTCACAAGCCCCTCGTCAGTATCCTTCGGGGGATTCCAAGTTGATCTGTTTACTCTGTTCTTCTCAGGAGTCTTACTGATCGTGGCGATCTTCGTGACCATAGCTTCACTGCAATACATGCGAGAGGATCCCAACAAGGGACCGTTCTTCGGGCTTCTGCTCCTTTCGACCCTCGGAATGATTGTCCTGGCAGCCTCAAAGGATCTGATACTTCTCTACGTTGGTTGGGAGCTGATGAGCATTCCTACCTATGCCCTGACAGCCTTCAGGAAGAAGGATCCGAATTCCAACGAAGCAGCTATGAAATTCTTCGTCCTCTCGGCCCTCTCCTCCGCACTCATAGTCTACGCCATTTCCCTGGTCTTCGGCGTCACAGGCTCCACAGGCCTCACAGCCATTGCGAGCTCTCTGTCGACCGCGGGACCGGATGTTCGCCCATTCGGGGTCCTCGCGATTGTCCTGTTTATCGTTGGATTCGGAGTGAAGATGGCAGTAGTTCCGTTTCACATGTGGATACCCGATGCCTTCGAAGGCGCCCCAGTGACGATTGGCGGGTTCTTGGCCGCCGGTGCGAAGATGGCAGCATTCGCGGCGGCCTTTCGAGTATTCACCGTAGGGATCTGGGCTTTCAACGTGGATTTCTACTCGACCTTTGCGATCATAG
>VBBE01000080.1 GCA_005884605.1 Candidatus Bathyarchaeota archaeon | reverse complement strand
CAGAGCCTTCTTCTTCCTGCTTCGGACGAACGCGTCAAGCTGGTCTGGCTGCAGCTTCCAGTGATAGATGAACCAGCCTGTCTTCTCATCCCTGCTCCGGATGACGGTGACGAGAGCGTGGTTGTAGAGCTTGTAGAGGACCCTGCGGGCGGCGTTCAGCTTGACATTCGCATTTACCGCGATAATATCATCAGTCGTCGTTCCAGCGTCGGATAGTGCCTGGACGACGCTGAGAGCTTCCTGTCCACCGAAGAAGCTTGCCAGTCGTGCAAGATCATCATGATTAGACCCCATACTCGCAAAAATCCCTCGTTGACACCCTATATTGTGCGCTTCTCCAATTTAATGTATTAGGCTCTAAAGCCCGGTTCTTAATCATGGCAAGGATAGTTGTGCTCCGCATCGGGCACAGGTTCTTCAGGGATTCGAGGGTTACGACTCACGTCTGTCTCACAGCTCGAGCGCTCGGCGCTGACGGGGTAATCATAGCCGATAGGGAGGATAAGACGGTTGAAGCTACTATCAGGGAGGTTGGAAAGAGGTTCGGCGGAAACTTCTCCATCGAGTCCGGCAAACCATGGAGGAAAACCATTCGAGACTGGAAGGATCAGGGTGGGAAGGTGGTGCATCTGACCGCGTATGGCCTGAAGCTGCCTCATGTAATCCACGAGATTGGCAAGGCTGACAAAGACATACTCGTGGTGGTTGGGTCAGAGAAAATGCCAGGTGAAGTCTTCAAATTCGCAGACTGGAACGTCTCGGTGACGAACCAGCCGATGAGCGAAGTCGCTGCTCTCGCAGTCTTCCTCGACTGGCACCTCCAACACGGCGCCTTCGACAAGACGTTTCCAAACGGACAAGTCCAAATCGCTCCGTCACGTGATCGGAAGAATATTCAACGTCTCAGCTAGAACGAGGTGACGTGTAGGATGTTGATTGAGGAAACGCTAGAAAAGTTTCTAGACGAGGACATTGGCCACGGAGACATCACTACTGACGCTCTTGTTGATTCCAGGACAAAGGCTACTGGACAGGTGGTCTGTAAAGAACGAGCCGTAATTGCAGGCTTGTCAGAATCCATCATCCTCCTCAAGCTCCTAGGCTGCGAGGGAAAAGTGAAAATCCGAGACGGACAAGAGGTCCCGGCAGGAACCATCATTCTAGAAGTGCATGGTTCTGCGAGTTCTCTTTTGAAAGTGGAACGTGTGCTGTTGAACCTTTTATCTCACATGTCGGGGGTGGCCACCGCAACGGCCGAACTTGTGAGCATCGTAAAGAAGAATGGGAGCTCGGCCAGAATCGCCTGCACTAGAAAGACTCTTCCAGGTCTCAGGAATTTCGAAAAGCGAGCAGTCGAACTGGGTGGCGGCGATACCCACCGTCTTAGGCTTGACGATGCTGTCCTGATCAAGGACAATCACTTGGAACTGGCCGGTTCCATAACAGAGTCTGTCAGGAAAGCGAAGGCCAGGGTGAGCTTCACCAAGAAGATAGAAGTCGAAGCGACTAGTCCAGGTCAGGCGGTGGAGGCTGGGTTGGCTGGAGCTGACATAGTTCTGCTGGACAATATGACACCACCAGAGGTGAAAAAGTCGTTGACCCTCTTGGAAGCTAAGAAGCTTCGAGGTCGTCTTTTGATAGAAGTGTCGGGTGGTATAACAAGAGAAAATCTTTCGAGCTATGTCAAGACTGGCGTGGACGTGATCTCCATCGGATCGATAACTCACTCCGCCAAAGCAATTGACATGAGTCTAGAGCTTCACTCTCACAAGAAGTAGCGTGGAACATGTCCGATTAGCAATCTTAAACCATATGGGCAAGTAGAAATAGCGTGAGATACTTCCTGTGGAACAGAGAATCAGATTCTGCACCACAAAGGATGGAGTCAGACTTGCGTACTCCATGCTCGGCCATGGGCCTCCTCTGGTTAAGGCCGCGAACTGGCTAGGACACTTACAGTTCGATCTAGACAGCCCGATTTTTCGTCATTGGACTAGGGAACTGTCAAGGTACAATGCATACGTCCGTTATGATGATAGGGGATGCGGGCTATCCGACCGTGTTGTCAAGAGTTCTACGTTCCAGGACTGGGTGCACGATCTAGAAACAGTTGTCGATTCTGCTGGTCTTGACAAGTTTGCACTACTAGGAATTTCTCAGGGAGGCGCGGTCAGCATCGCGTACGCGGCCCGGCATCCTCATAGGGTGAGCCACCTGATTCTATACGGAGCTAGCGCTCTAGGCTGGTCCAAGATCCACTCATCGCCTGCAGAACAGGAAGAGGGAAATGCGATGCTGACGCTGACAAGAGCGGGATGGGGAAAAGACAACCCCGCTTACCGTCAACTCTTCACATCTCTATTCGTCCCAGGTGGGACGGCCGAGCAAGCCAGCTGGTTTAACGAGTTGCAGCGAAAATCCACGTCGCCAGAAAACGCGGTGCGCTTCCTGATGGAGTTCGCTCAAATCGACGTCCTTGACCAGCTCGCAAAGGTATCAGCGCCAACACTCGTCATTCACACCCGAGGCGATCTAGTGAACCGGTTCGAGGATGGAAGAGATCTGGCAACATTGATCTCAAGAGCCCATTTCATTCCACTAGAGAGCAAGAATCACATTCTGTTGGAGGAAGAGCCAGCTTGGAAGGACTTTCTAGTCGAGACTCGACGTTTTCTAGGCGTGACAGAGACGGGGCCCGAGCTGTCTTCGAAAGAGAAGGAATTAGGCGTCAGAGGATGGCTCAGAGGACCCAAGAAATAGAGAGACTCGAAGAAATTCGTTCTAGGGTGTTTCTCGGTCGAACGCTAGACAATTGATTGAGAGAGCGGAAAAGATCCGGGATCGAGAACACCGGCTAAAGCAATCTCTCCGATTGAAAACTCAAGAAGAGATCTACATGTTCATCCATGATAAGGGTCTCGTCTCGGCGCTAGGAGGAAACGAGCTTCCAAGCTTCATCAGCGCCATACTGGGCAGACCCTGGAAGCCGTCTGCGAAAGGGTTCACTGGATGGAATGAGTGGTGGTCGATCAAGATATCCGGTCAATCTGTGCCTCGCATTTCTCGGGAGGTTGAGGGAAGAGAAGACATTCTTGCTACTAGAATATTCAGACGAACCAAGACCTTCGTATCAGATGAGCTCTGGCCTATCCTTGGCACCATAGTGAAACATCATCAGGACCCCATAGTAAGACGGAAGACCTTTTCGGATCTGGAACAGAAGTTGTTGGAAACTATCGAGGCCGAGGGTTCAATCCGGACGGACCGATTGAGAAAAAAGTTGAGGCTAGAAGGGAAAGAGAACAATTCCAAGTTTCACCGCTCATTGGGCAACCTGGAAAGCTACGCGCTGATAGTTGGTGTTGAAGATCCTCATCCAGAGAGGCATCTGCACGCTAACATCTGGCAGACATGGGACGCAAGGGCCGGTGAAGGAATCGATCGCGTTGGCCCCTCCTATAATGAAACGCTGGCTAAACTCCTCGAGAAAACTATCGACGCATGCGTTCTCGCTCGTGAAGATCAGATGCGAAAGTGGTTCCAGTGGAATGCCGAGATGGAGGTAGCTAAGGAAGAATCGCTGAAGAACGGAGGAATTCTGAAGGCAGGCCCTTTCATCATCACTCCTCGAATCTCGAAGAGGCGGAGCGTAGGAATCCCACCGGTTCTATCAGACGGGAGATAAAATCGATGTCTCATCCTCATCTTCAAAACACATGGCTAAGCCAGCACATAGAATCCGCAGTGCAGGTTCTGTGCGGCTGATTTACAGGAGTTCGCGAGAACTTTTGAAACAGTGGAACAAGTTACACTCACGGTAAGTTCCCGTCTGCACATACTATGCAGGACGAAGCATGAAGAAAATCGCGTTCTCTCTGTGCCTTGTAATAGCGTCCTTAATGGCTCTCAACGTCGCCCTTCTCGCGCACGCACCCCCAAATACTCCACCCGTCATCGGAACCCCTGTTATCCAACCATCTTCACCAACCTACACTGCCCCGGCAACAGTCTACGTGAACGTTACTGACCAGCACTCAAATGTGCAAAACGTGACCATCATTTACACGACTGACAACTGGAAAATGGTCAACACGACTCTTCTCGCCTCATACAATGCCACAACCACCACTGCCACCGCTCAGATACCGGCACTGGCGAGCGGAGGCCACGTCGCATTCTATGTTGTGGCCTTTAACGGCAACGGCATTAAGAGTGTCAACAATAACTCGGGAAGCTACTTCGGCTACGACGTCGCGGCACCTCCTTCACTAATCACAACAACGAATGGGTGGATCGTCACCGGCATAATCCTGGGAAGCTTGGGAGCATTCGCTGTCGCTGCACTGCATTTCCTCAGGAAACCCGCGACCCGCTCTCACTCAACAAACTGAATCCAATCGTACAAGCTCGCAGTACGAACGACGGCAGACCAAACTCCACATTTTCCGCGGAAGCTCCCACCGCTACCTCCTCTCGTATCAAGATCGAGATATCAACAATTAATGACCAGGCACATTCCAATCTGAGCTATGACAGACTCGTCTGCCGGTTCATCGTCCCCCGATATCGCTGGGAGAAGCCGAATCATAGAGAGAATTGAGAGGAATGCGGGGGTCCCGAACCTAACTGATGTTCTCGTTGATCGTCTCGCCCCTACCGATCTGCAATCGTTACTCTTGGAGGTGTATGGCCGCAGGGCAAAGAAGCGCGACCCAAAGGAATTGATTAAGGATCATATCTCAAACCGGTTCGCCCGGCCTTCTACTGCAAGTCCAACTCGCCTTCTTGAATGGGATCACACCGCGTTCTCGGGACTACCGAAAGTCTTCCAGTCTGTCGAACTCTCACCGGTTTGCCCGCTAGGAACAGGCTCTGTGCTATCCCCGATCAGCCAGGATTGGACCGTTTCGACGATTCGGAATACGGAGGTTGTGGCCGATTCGACGAATGTGCTCGCGATTGAGTGCGCAGTTCGACGCCTGGAGCAGAGGAACATCTCTTCAGGTAAAGCCGCTGCTATCCACCTTGCGGCGAGTCACCGCCTCTTAAGAGGCCAGAAATTCGGGGTCGGTCCGGGTACCAGACAACACTTCAGAACCTTCACTCTGTGTAGCGCAGGCCGAGACCCAGGGAATCTCCTGTTCGAGAGCGAAACAGTCGGTCTCCACATCGGATTCTATCTATTGGCACTCATGAAGTTTCTAGGCACCAAAGCATCTCTCCGGGTTACCGTTTCTGACTTCGGGTCAAAAGCCGCACGGGCGGCAGTTCAATCGGGAGTGGTTGAGAAGCTTCAGTCCGCGCACAAGAAGATCAGAATCGGAATCGACCAAGATCGGAAGCAAGGCAGGGGCTACTATGGCGAGTTGTGTTTCAAGATCTTTGCAACCCCCTCCAACGGTCGGGAGCAGGAGCTGGTTGACGGTGGCGATGTCAATTGGACCCAGAAGCTCCTCAACAATGCAAAGGAGCGTCTCATCATCAGCGGATGTGGTAGCGAGAGACTGTGTGAGTTCTTCGACCCAGCCGGGTCAGCAACGAGCACTTAGGGCCCCCATCATTACTGCCGATTGCCTTTTTCCTTTTTCAGCAACTGGTCCAATCGGTCAAAACTCTCGTCCCAGTATTGCTGGAACTCGGTAGCCCAAACAGCAACCTCCCGCAAAGGTCTGGCCTGGAGTCGGCACCAGCGTCGCTGTGCTTCCCGTCGGCGCTCGATGAGGCCCGCCCTCTCTAGAACCTTGAGGTGTTTGGAGACCGCTGGCTGGCTGATCGGTAGAGGCTCGGCCAGTTCTTGGACAGTGGCCTCGCCCTGCGCGAGCCGGGCGAGGATAGTGCGGCGAGTCGGGTCGGCTACGGCCTGGAGGGTCGCGGAGAGTGCGTCGTCGTTCAATGCGTGGTCCGCAGGAGCTCGTCGAGGCGGTCGTAGCCCTCGTTCATTCCGCTTTCCATACCGCTGGCTAGCATGCCGTCGCGATGCTCCTTGCGTTCGAACTTGACGATGGACGTGACTGTGGTTCGGCCATTGTGTTCTTGGAAGAGGGCTGTCTGAAGGGACTCACCTAGCATCCCTTCGAAGTTCCAGGTCTGCACGATGCGCTCAGGGCGCACGACCTCGCGGAATTCACCGTGGAAACCATATTTGGTCCCGTCCGTGTCGATGTGGGTGAAGTGCCATCGTCCACCGGGGCGGACGTCCATCTGTTCGATGGTCATCTTGTATTTTCGTGGCCCCATCCATTGAGCGAGGAGCTTCGGATCTGTATATGACTTGAACACGGCGTCGCGGGGCGCGTCGAAGGTGCGTTCTATTCGGATTTCCGTATCGTCTGGTGTTGTGATTAAGGCGCGTTTTGCCGTAGCCTGTGAGGATTTCATAGCTCCTATGCATAACCATATAGCTATATAACCATTTTGTTAAGCTCAGGTCTTGTATGGAAACTGAGGTCGAGACGGGGTGCTAGACTAAAAACGCGCTAGAAGCACTGATACCTTGAGGCTTTGAGAATGTGCAGGAATATCAGACCCCTCTTTAACTTCGACCCGCCAGCCACAGACGCAGAGATACGGGACGCTTCCCTACAGTTCGTCCGAAAGATCAGCGGATTTCGTCAACCGTCGAAAGCAAATGAACGCTCGTTCTTATCAGCGGTCGATGAGATCGCCCATGTCTCAACTGGCCTTCTCCGATCGCTTGAGACGAACGCGCAACCGAGGACACGGGAACAAGAGATTGCAAAGGCGAAAGTTCGCTCTGCAGCCAGGTTTACTGCTAGCGTCCGCTTAGCCGGCCCCAACATTCTCTAGAAATGTCGCGGATGGGACGAAGAAGAGGTTGCCTGTGACCGCCCGGCTGAAATCCAGCAGTCGATCATAGTTGCCTGGCGGCTTGCCGACGAACATGTTCTGAAGCATCTCTTCGATCGTCTTTGGTGAGCGGCAATAGCCGATGAAGTACGTCCCGAACTCTTTCTGACCGGCCTGACCGAAGGGCATGTTGTCCCGGAGAATCCTGACTTCCTTCCCATTCTCCACTATCCTGGTCAGCGCGTTATGCGCGTACGAGGGCTTGACCTTATCGTCCAGCTCCACATCATTCAGCTTCGTGCGACCGACAATCTTTTCCTGTTTTTCAGTTGGTAAGGCATTCCAGGCGGCCAGATCATGGAGATACTTCTGAATGATCACGTAGCTTCCGGCGGCGAAATTTCGGTCCTCGTCTGTTATCAGCGTGGCGTCGATTGCATCATTTCCCTTAGGATTCTCTGTCCCGTCGACAAAACCGATCAGGTCGCGGCTGTCGAAGAAGCGGAACCCGTGAACCTCGTCAACCGGAGAGATTGCAGTTCCAAGCCGAGTAGTGATCTGTGTCGCTAGTTCGAAACACAAGTCCATGCGTTGCGCCCGGATGTGGAAGAGTATGTCGCCCGGTGTTGAGACGGCATGGCGCTCTCCCGCCCGGATAGCGCGAAACTTGTGTAACTCCCTTGGCCGTGGCTTCCCAAATAGCCGGTCCCAGGCATCGGACCCAAACCCCACGACACATGAGAGAGTTCCCTCCTGTTCGCGAAATCCTACGGAGCGAAGGAGCGCGGCTAGATCAGCACAGAACTGTCGGATGACGGTTCGGTGGCCAGGACCCGAATTAACAGTAACAACAAGGAAGATCGCTGCACGGGTCAGCGGTGTAGCTACGGACTGTGGAATAGGAGACAGGCCATCTGACGCTTTAGGCGTCATAGGACGGAGGTTCGCCTAGAGCACTGAAAAACGTTTACTGTCTTTCTCTAATGTCGTTTTACTTGCGAGGCTAAACGGGGGTCGTCAGTTCGAGCTTCTTCTCTTCTTTCAGAAGGCTCAGCAGTGCATTGTTGACTTCGTCGGCATGTGTCCAAGAAACGCAGTGCGGCCCGCCCCTGACCACGACTAGACGTGCTCCCGGGACCAGTTTCGCTGTCCGCTGTCCAGAGGCCGAGAAGGGAACGATCCTGTCTGCATCACCGTGAATGACTAGGGTGGGCACTTGCACGCGAGCTAGATCCTTCCGGAAGTCCTCAAGCCAAGTTGGAACACATGCTAGACTGGCGGTTGCTGAGGCACCAGCGGCGATATTCCAGCTGGACTGTATGACTTGTTCGCTGACCCTCTTGCCTAAGAATTGGTCGGCGTTGTAGAAGTTCTTGAAAAACTCGGTGAAGAATGCGTAACGGTCTGTCTTGATAGCTGTCTGAATCCCATCGAACGCGCTTCCGTCGACGCCTTCCGGGTTGTCCGCTGCCTTCAAAAGATATGGTGGGACTGACGAGATGAATACCGCTTTGCTGACGTCCTTAGATCCGTATTGTCCTATGAAGCGTGCAACTTCACCACCGCCCATCGAGAAACCAACCAGCGCGAAATCACGCAGGTCGAGGTGGCTCACGAGTTTGTGTAGGTCTCTGGCGAACGTGTCATAGTTGTACCCCGTCGTGGGCTTGCTCGATTTGCCGAAACCCCTACGGTCGTAGGTGATTACACGGTAGCCAGCGTCAAGCAGGACTGGTACCTGTTTCTCCCAGGAAGCACCGCTCAATGGGTAACCATGGATCAGTACGACTGGCTTACCTGCACCATGATCCTCGTAATAGAGATCAATACTCCCAGAGTTTTCCTGACCGACATTAACAATTGGCATTAAGACTCACCTCTCAACTGTATTCGCACTTATCACTATCGGTCTCCTTCGAGCAAATTCCTTTATGCAGATATGGCCCTGCTTGTCTATTCTAGGAAATGATTCCGAAATATTTCTTTCTAACGAAAGGTGTTGGAAAA
Organism: Candidatus Bathyarchaeota archaeon; assembly: GCA_005884605.1. The sequence goes on along the minus strand of VBBE01000080.1, from coordinate 2,051 downwards.
CACAAGGAGAACTTGGCTTTCTTCGAGTTAGCTCTCCGGGATGCGGGGATTCAACACTGTAACCTCGTACCCGTGTCTAGCATAATTCCGCCAGGCTGCAAGCTCATACCAAAAGAGAAAGGCATCCCAATGTTGCATCCTGGCGAGATCACGTTTGTCGTGCTCGCGAGAAATTGTACGGATGAGCCGCATAGGCTGATCGCATCAACCATTGGGATCGCGATTCCTTCCGAGGAAAATCAGTACGGATATCTCTCCGAGCACCATTCCTTCGGACAATCAGATGAGATAGCGGGAGACTACTCGGAAGATCTCGCGGCGAGCATGTTGGCGACTACTATGGGGGTTGCTTTTGACCCGGCGACCGCCTGGGACGAGAGAAAGCAGCTTTTCATGTCCAGCGGCCTGATCATCAAGACGACTCAGGTAACGCAGTCTGCGACTGGAGACAAGAACGGGCTCTGGACCTCAGTAGTCGCAGCAGCAGTATTTCTGCCAGCGACCTCTGCGTCCGTGCAGGAACTTCTACCCCCGTCAAACCAACCTGCGGTCTGACAACCTGGAGGTACCGAAACAATCTAATTCCTCCGAGGAACGACCAAACTATAGATATCTGGTTCTATCTCTCCTCACGCTGATGATTCTTCATGGCTAAGGCGCCGAACGAGGTAATCACCGAACTACACAATGAGATTTTCCAGCAGATAGACTCTAGTAGTGACAGGTTTGTTGAACAGCTCCGCGCGCTTTGTAGACAGCCCAGTGTTTCAGCTCAGGACATCGGACTCAACGAGACTGCCGAGCTGGTCAGCGGTTTTCTACGAGAGACTGGTTTCACGGTGGAGGCATTCTCTCCGAGCACGGGTCCTCCTGTAGTATTCGCTGAACTCGCATCCAAGATCGGGAGAAAGACGCTGGTCTTCTACAACCATTATGATGTGCAACCGGTCGAGCCTCTTGAGCTCTGGAAGAATGCTCCGTTCTCGGCAACAGTGGAGGACGGCAAAGTCTACGCGAGAGGGGCGAGCGATAACAAGGGAAACATCGTCTCTCGATTGATGGCGATTAACGCGTTCCTGAAAGCGACTGGAACCGTTCCCTGCAATCTCAAATGGGCGATCGAAGGTGAGGAAGAGATTGGCAGCCCCCACTTCTCCGAGTTCATTACGCGCTACAAGGAGAGACTTACTGGAGACTCGGCAATTTGGGAGTTCGGAGGCCTCGACTACGAGGATCGCCCCCTGGTCACTCTGGGCTTGAAGGGAATGCTCTATGTTGAGTTTAGAGTTCAGACCGCTCTGAAGGATTCTCATTCAGCCCAGGCGGCGGTCGTCGAGAATCCAGCATGGCGTCTTGTCCGAATGCTGGACACGATCACGGACGAGGATGGCCGGATACTAATCGAAGGTTGGTATGACGATGTCAAACCGTTCACCTCAGAAGAATTGGAGGTGATAAGGGCGATGCCTTTGGAGGAACATAGCATTCGAGACGAGCTTGGAGTCAAGAACTTCCTCTTCGGCCTAACAGGATTCGAGTTCAAGAAAGCGTTCTATGGCAATCCTACGGCGAACATCGCTGGAATATGGTCAGGGTACACTGGTCTAGGACACAAGACTGTTCTTCCATCGGTTGCACAGGCGAAGATGGACTTTCGTCTCGTGCCCAACCAGGACCCGGTAAAGCTGGCGGGGAAGTTGAGGCAGCACTTGGTCCGTCATGGGTTTGGCGATGTGGAAGTGAATCTTCAGGCTGAGAATCCTGCCGCGCGGACGCCTATCGACGCGCCGATCGCGAAGATTGCAGCGCGTGCTGGGAGAGAGGTTTTTCGCAAAGAGCCCGTGACCCTTGTGACCTCAGCGGCTTCGGGTCCCATGCACTATTTCACAAACACACTAGTGCTTCCGACTGTGGCTATTGGTTGTAACCACGCCAAGAGCAATACTCATGCTCCTAACGAGAACCAGAGGATTGACGTGTTCGTTCAAGGAAGCAAGTGGATAGCACGGGTCATCGAGGAATTCGCGAAACAAGCCTAGTTGCCTGTACCC
>VBBE01000057.1 GCA_005884605.1 Candidatus Bathyarchaeota archaeon | reverse complement strand
GGATTCGTCACTCTTTGTCCTCTTCAACAGTTTGAGGAGGTTTGAGACGCTTAGGCGCAGCTTCGTTGGAGCTGTGCACTCGTAAGTGTCGAAGGCTGTCTTGGGCCACTCGAAGTCGACCATGGCTATGTGCGACGGATCCATAGATCGCAGCTTGATCCCATCGGGCGATGCGTTGAAGTCGGCCTCTTCAATGAGGCTTGAGATTGCTCCTATGAGGTTGCGGAACAGTCGGGCGTCGTTCATTGTGGCTTTGAACATGGGGTTTGCCGGCTTTTCCTTCTTAGTGTCCTTCGTGGCCGATGTTTCCGCTATTGAACTTTCCAGCAATTCTAGCTATTCTCCCGCCACGTTGCTCCGCAGTTGGTACATCTAAAGAATTGGGTCGAAGACTCGTCGCCGCCCCTCGTCTGGACGAGCCAGTAGAACGCCTCGTGATTGTTGCACTTTGGGCATTCAGCCTTCGTCTTCGGAAGGGTCCTTATCTTCTGTTCTTCCCGTCCTATGACGATGATCTTCTCTCTTTCATGGGCCAGCCTGCTAACTTGCTTATCGCCGCGGCTGCTTGTGTAGCCGCACTTTCCACAGGCCATGAATACTTTCTTCTCTCTCTTGGCGGGTAGGAGCGTGGACCCGCATTTCGGACAGAACTGCAAAACAGGTTCCGCTATCCAAGCGCTAGGAGGCGAATTTATTTGTTGGCTTGGAAACGTGTGTTTTTCGCGAAGAATCGCGATCCAGAGAGTAAGTGGGCTATTCGTAGAGGCTCGGGGAGGATTCCTATTGCCGAGGTTGTGGAGAGTATTTCTTGAAGGATCCTTGGAGGAAGGGAGCTTTTTACCTGCAATTGCTTCGGTCCAACCTTGTTTAATTTGATCCCGTCAGATTGTCTCTTTCTCGTCGAGTCGACCGTGATGACTGGCAGTTTGGTCAACCTCTCAATCAGATCGGGGTCGAGTTGCTTTTCTGGATCGTGCGTCATGATCAGTCTGAGCTCGGGAAAAAATCGCGTTCTGATAATCTTAGACGCGATCCATGTGGTCTCGAGCGTAGGATTTGAGGGTAGGACGAGAACTCCGTCGAGATAATCGCCACCTCTCGTGACGGCGCCCACTACGCGTAGAGGGTTGCATAGGTCGAGCCCTAGAGTCCTGATCTCTTTCTTGACAGTGAGACTGCGCGTCATGATTGTTGTTCAAGCTTGGACAGAGAGATCTCCACTAGGGTTGAGAAGTTCTTGCTGGGGTCAAGATTCTCCGTCTTGAGACATGCCACGATTTCCTCGAGAGTGATCATTTTCTGCAACCACACGTGCCCCAGCAAGGCCTCCAGACTGTTAGCGACATCTCCTCGGCCCACTCGTCTCGGGAGACGTTTTCTCAGTCCAGCTTTTGCGGCTGCATCTGCGAGGATCTTGTCCGGGACCTTCGTTCCTCTGGGTCGACCGGTTGTTTCTGTTAGAGCTATCGAGTAGGCGAAGTTCAGAAGAGAGTCTCCAAACTGGGCGAGGCGGGTGTCCGTGAGAATCTTGCCAAGATCCTCGTCGTTCAAACAGGATCACCGCGACAATAGTTCATGGGCTATTGAAGGTGCTCATTTGAAGAGGATGGACGGTAACTCGTCCAGGGAGGTTATTATCGACTCAGCGCCTGCCTCTTCTAACTCTTCCCGTGAATAAAATCCCTGAGGCAGTCCTACTGTCTTTGCTCCGGCCCGTTTTCCCCCCAACATGTCAACAGGCTCATCTCCGACGACAAAACATTCCCTCGGCTTGAGGTGGAACGCCTCGATGGCTTTGAGGTAGGGTTGCGGCGATGGTTTGAATTCCACAACTTGCTCTGGAGTAACCGCGCAACGAAAGTAGTCTCCTAGTTTCCACGTCTCCAAACGTCTGGAAAGCCGTGTTTTTCGTACGAAAGTCACTAGGCCCATGATGACCCCTTTCTGTCGGAGTTGCTCCAAGAGTCCGACTAGATCCTTTCCGGGTCCCGTCTCATCCATTTTGGCGTCTAGCTTCTCGAAGAATCTGGTGCGAACCTCCTCGTCGCAGTCGAGTCCTTGTTCTCGGGCAAGCGAGACGGCTAGTCCGCTTATCTTCAGGCTCTCTCCTCCTTGCCCCGATTTGATGAGGTTTCGGGCCAGCTCAAGAGCGTCGTATGCGGTGATTGTGAGGTTGAATTCTCTGAGGGTCTGTTCGATCAGGGAAATCCAGAGTCTCCAGTCTCCGTAGAGTGTGCCATCAAAATCGAAGATGATGCCCCTCGATAGCAGAGGGCGGTCTCCGGCTAGCTTTCAGCTTCGGCGGTTACTGCGGCACTGAACTTTTCTATGAATTCCTCGGTGTCAGAGTGGATTTTTTCCGCGGCTCGCTCCAAAGCCTTCTCGGCTGAGGTCTCGCCTTTCATTCTCAAGGTTATGATTGGTTTGGTGAAGAGTGGGTGTGGGAGATCGTAGCCTGCCCAGTCCACTGTCTTGTCTTCGAGGAGCGCATCTTGCATTAGATGACCGAATGTGTGTCCTTCTCCCTCCATCTCAACCTTGAGGAATCCCTTGGACTTTTTCAAGACGTTAACCTTCAACTTGGCACATTTCCTCCAGCCCCGAAGTCTTCTGCGTTGGAGATGTGCAGCATGCCTGTGAAGGGTGGTTGGAGCTTGTGCCCGTCAACTACGATGATGTTGATGATAGCCATTTTCTCTTGGACTTTTTCAACAACGCCTATAATAGTGGATCCCTCCTCAGGAACGATCGGGGGTCCAGCGGAGGTTTTCACCGACACTATGTGGCGGTTGGAATCGACTGCGGCTACTCCCGTCTGAGACGAGTAGACTGTTCCCTCCACCTCGACTGTTCCGCGACCTGGCATGAACTCCTCGACAACACCAAGCTTTACTCCTGGAACAACGAATTGTCCATCCAGCTTCTTTATCATGGCTGTTCTGGTAACCCTTCAGGAACTGGTCTATTCCGGTTTCCCGATTCTTATACCCTTGTCTTGAGACGAGATAGCGTAGCGTTGAAGATGAAGAAGGCTGATCACAAGGAGTCCGAGAACAAGAGACGCAGCAGGCTCCTAGAGGAAAGCACAACACGTCAACTCCAATCTCTCCGTCACGTCCGGACGAAGCGAAGGAGGACTGTTGACAATACCGGCCAGGATGCCCCAGGACGGCACACGGTAAGACCGAAATAGCAAGGCGAAGATCTCAACCCGCCCAGGATTTCTTACGGCTTCTCTACTTGTGGCTAAGGGACAAAGCAGCTCCAGCGATCAGCGTCAGGAATCCAATTAGCAACAGTAGGGTTCCGATGTTGATACCATACTCCACTTGGCCCAATTCGTTGTAGGCTCCTGCCTCAACCAAGGCAATTCCGACCGCTATCACAATCGCCCCAATAATGTGCTCGCGCTTCATCGTCTAGCGCCTTGTTGCCTGCACTAGATAGGTGCTTAAACCGTCCTAGAACGAACCTTTGGTGTTTCGCCGAAGAAGATGGTGGCATCATACGGCAGACAGTGAGAAGAAAGGACTACACAAGCATAGTATTGCTGGTAATGGGGCGAGGTTCCAGGGTTTCACCCTGCTTAAGAGCGGCAGGGGCGTATCTAGTGCGTTGACGGAAAATTGCTGGACATTCGAGGCCCTACGCCTCCAGGTATCGCGTTCATTCTCGCCGCCGGGCTCATGTGGTGGGGGGTCGCAAACAACAACGTATCAGCCGTAATAGTTGGGGGCCTATTCGTGATGATTGGTGTCGGGCTGCAAGTCTTGTACTTGCGCTACAAATATGGCCGGTCGCGAGTCGAAGCCGTAAGGTAAACTCCTGGTCGCGGTTCCTCCAGGGCTTCTGTTGAAGACTTTCTCATCGACCCTATGGGATTATTCATCGAGTCGCGTCTTTACAGAATCTCACAGAGTGATCGTCACAGTTACCGTAGCGGAATGGGAAATCGTGCCACTGTTAGCTGTGATAGCGACCGTGTAGGTTCCCGGGGTCGTCAGAAGTGACGCTGAGACAGATAGAGTTGACATGCCAGTTCCGTTCGCACTGAGACTGACGATAGCGGGACTGAATGACGCGGTCGGGTTGACAGGAGAGAGCGATGCTGTGGTGTCAGCAGGCGAGACAGACGCGGTTAGGCTCACTGTTCCCGTGAAGTTATAGAGGCTGGCAAGAGTAATGGTTGAAGTCCCTGATGAGCCGATCGAAACAGTCATGCTGGTCCGGTTCGGGGAAATGCTGAAGTCTGGGGGCGGCATCGTGATCGCCAACGTTACGAATAGGGTGTGGGTCCCGCTTCCACTTGTCCCCTTGAGGATGACAGTCCAGTACTTGTAAATCGGCGCCGACTGCGAAGCTTGGATTGTTAGTATCGCAGTCGCAGATCCGCCAGAGGTTATCGAGACGGTTGCGGGGTTAAGCGACAAGGTGGTTGTATTCGCTATCGTAGACGTCACCGAGGCTGCAAGCGTCACCATGCCAGCGAAACCGTCGAGACTGTTTACAGTGAGCGTCGCCGTTGACGATGAGCCCTGCTGGACTCTTAGCTTGCTGGGGTCTATGGTCAGGCCAAAATCTGGCGTTGCGCTACTCGAAAATCTCCAGGCTGAGACTGCATGAATCTCCCACCCGCTGAACGAGTGAAAGTCAGCGTTGGTGTGCTCAGGATCCCAGTAAACGAAGCCTTGGATATCAAAGAGCTGAGTTGTGACCGGCGGGTTCTGCGGAGCAATACCCGCAGACTTCCACGCCTGGTCAACCTCTACATGTAGCCTGCACATGTAAAGGTCTGAACTGGCGCACTTCGGGTCTTGGACGTTGAATGTTGTATCGCAGAAGTTTCCATTGGGGTATTGCGCACAATCCTCCACTGCATAATACAGTGTGAGCATTTGGACCCCGTGGATTTCAACGAATGTCGCGTTTCCGTTTATGCTGCACGGCGGAGAGGTTGACCTCTTGTTAGGGATGCCGGGTATGAACCCGCCTCCACCGTATGTTGCGCCCCCGTTAGCGTTCGCCTGGTTGCCGATTACCCCCTCGATCGTGGTGAGTAGGGCGGTGCAGGAGACCACAGGGTTCCATGATGGAAGTGAGCCAGGAGCAACAGCGGAACTGTTGACGAGGATCGGGTATGTCCCTAGTAGAACTGAGAAGACCATCAAGGCAGAGAGCAGTATCGCTTTTGTAAAAGCTCTAAGTCTTCTTGAACTTGTTAGTATGATATGTTCCATCTTCACTATTCGCCCTTGGCTACATAAGAGGAGTAGGACCGGAGTATTTGTCCGGCGTGTCTACAAAAAGATAGAAAGTACTACATCCGACCACAAACGAGCGAAGGCCCTGGTTACGATTCCTGTATCTATTCTCCCCGAGAGTATCATTGGTTGAACAATACTTGAGGAGAATCGAGACCCGCATCTTCCGGATAGACACAGATATAGGTGAGGAGCTGGACGAGCTCGCCCGGAAGGACAAAGTCAACGTCAACGTCATCGCAAACCAGGCTCTGAGGAAGCACGTGGAGTACGACTCCTACGCGGAAAAGTTCGGCCTCGTCACGATCTCCAAGGATCTCCTGAAGACACTCTTTGGTCTCATGTCAGACGAGGAGGCGAGGGCTCTGGGCAAGAAGTCAGCCGAGCAGACAGGGGTCGCCCTCGTCAGTTTCTGGTTCAAGAAGTTCAACCTGGAAAACGTCATCCGATCACTCGACCGGATCGCGTCCCACTACAACCGCAACTTCAAGTTCGAACACAGTCATAATGGACAAGAGCACGTTCTGATCCTGAGACATGACAGCGGACCCCGGGGCTCAGCGTTCAACGCCGAATACATCAAAGCCATGTTCGCACTCCTCGACGTTAAGGTTGAGCTAGAAGAGAGCGAGGACCAGGTCGTTGCGAAACTATTCATACCTGAACAGGAGATACCCACGATCACTGAACCGCCTATTCCGGTTGAGCTGGTGCAACTGGTCTCCAGACCGGGGCTTGTCTTAGGGTAGCTGGTTGACTTGGATGTTGATCTTGTAGCCGGGGAATGGGCTGAACGAGTAGTGACCGGAAACCGGTGTGATCCCTGTGTCTCCGCCAGGTGGAAGGGTGCAGCCAGAGAATGGACCTGGAGGAAGACTAGCTCCGGGTCCAGTGCACTCCATGGAGGACGCGGTTATCTGAAACGAGAAGCCTGTCGGGCTCTCGGGGCTCGCCATGATTGTCCAGCCTGTGACATCGATGCTCAGGTGTGTTGGATTGTTAGGTCCAGAGATATCGGCCCTTATACTCGTCTAGGGTCTTCGCTGGTCTTGGTCGAGAGAAAAAAGGAGGTTTCTGGAGAGTCCGCGGCTTGGGTCTAGAACTTTTCGGGTGGGCTGTAGGATATGAGGGTCTCGCTGGCTGTGACTCCGTTGATGCTGCCTATCTTCTCAACGGACTTTTCCAGTAGATCCTCTGAGCTGTCGGCCCTGAATGCCGCTAGTATGTCGAACGCTCCAGGTATTACGTGTGCCTCTGCAAAGTTCGGGATGGTCTTGAGTTTTTGCAGAATCGTGCCGAAGCTGCCTTTGACTTTCAAGAGAGCGAATGCTAGTGGGCTCTCGCTGTCTGCTTTGTTGGAGCTGTTGGTGATGCTCTCGAAGGATATGGTTGTCTGGGTATTTGTGATGCTTGGGATGTTCCTGATCTTTTCCATGGTGGTGAAGGCCTTGGTCGGCTCGTTGGTTCCCAGCTTGATCACGAGATCGAATCTTCCCGTTACTGGCGTGCAGGATTCGACGTTGGGAATGTGCTCTATCTGGGAAATGGTGTGTGCCCGTTCTCCTTTGCATTTGGCGAATATGTAGCTTGTCTGATCGTTTCTTGCCATTTTTTCTACCGTGGACACCTTTGATGCTTAGCTCTATTTTTCTGAATGCGTACCCTAGAGAATAATCATCGGTAATGCTAGTCACTAGCTCACGAAAAGTCTCTCCTACCCACTAGACAGAGAACGACTCATAGAATTATTTCCATCAGTGCGAGCAGGCTGTTCGGCTCGGGCCATAATGATCTCGCCCGGGGTCGTGAAGGAAAGTTGAGTGCAAAAACAAGAATCGTATCGGTAGAGCTGAACCGGAAGCATCTGGCTACCGTGTTCAGGCTGGAAGGAGGCTGCTAGGATACTTTGTCGAACAGAACATGGTTCAGTAGAACAAGTAACGTTTTGCTGTTCACTAGCTTCATCCTGCTAGGGGTTTTATTGGTAGGCCCACTGGCGTCCAGTGATCAGTCTCATGCTCGGGCCACTGGTATGGCGATGCCGTCTGGCGCTCCGTTCGATCATATTGTCACTATTATGATGGAGAATCAGGCGTTCTGCAGCGTCTACACCGGCTGCGGGGGATCAGGCACATATCAGAGTACGTTGGCTGACCAGAATGTTCTGGTTATGACTTGGGTAACTATCAACCATAACAGTGAGCCCGACTATATTGCTCTGTTCGGAGCTATCAATGATGGAAGTACCAGCGGGGATGGAGTCTGTTGCTACTTCGAAACGACGCCTAACTTGGTCGATAAGATAGAAAATGCAGGATTGACCTGGCAGGCGTTCGCTGAGGACGCGGGAAATCCGGGAACATGCAGCTTCAGTCCACCTAGAGGCGGAGACCACTTCCCGTTCATCGATTTCTCTGACATGAACACAGCGAGCCGATGCTCTCACTTCCTGACAACCGCATCCTCGAGTGACCCGGAATTTCTGGCTTCACTGAATACGGCCAATCCTGCCAATTTCATCTGGCTAACGCCGAACGATAATAATAACGGGCATGATTCCGGAGTATCGGGAGGCGACAGCTACCTTGCGGCTCTGGTACCGCAGATTCTTGCCAGTACAGAGTTCACCACGACAAAAGCCACTCTACTAGTACTCTACGATGAAGGCTACAGCCAATGCGCTAATACCGGTGGAAACGGCGAATGCGTCTACGCGTCTTTCAGTGGACCGGCTGCGAAGAAGGGCGTTCAGATCAGCCCGGCCGGCGCGTCTCACTACTCGTACTTGTCCACAATCGAGGCCGCGTGGAGACTATCATCGATCAACTCTAACGACGCAGGAGCACCTAACATGCTCAGCGCCTTTGGAGCAGCCTGCACGATCAACTGTCCTCCACCTCCTCTCTCAACAAGTTTCACAGCATCACCCTCCACTACTCTCGTAAGCGTACCCGTAACGTTCACGGCCACAACTAGTGGAGGAACAGCACCCTACACGATCAGCTGGAACTTTGGAGATGGCACGACAGGAACCGGAGCTTCCTTGAAGCACACGTTCACAGGCGTTCAATCCTACACCGTCACCGAGACTGCGACAGACTCCTCAACGCCGAAACAGGCAGCGACTAGCACTCAAACAGTCGACGTGCAAGCCTTGGGTCCGCTTACACTTACTCTCCCAGGAGACCGGACAGTGGCCACGGGATCGTGGATCAACTTCACCGTCACGACAACCGACGTTAATCCAGGCAGAACTATCACTCTATCAACGACCCAGCTACCGGCCGGCGCAACGTTCGACCCATACACCGGGGTCTTCTCTTGGAAGCCCAGCTCCAGCCAGACGGGATACTACACTATCACTTTCACAGCCATCGATGATAGTACTCCTCCTTCGTCTAGCACTAGAGATATGGGCGTTCAAGTGGACCAGGCGGCTCCGGGCGGTTCGGGTGGAGGCGGCTCAGGAGGAGGCTCGAACGGCGGGTGTCTCTTATGCGGCACGTTCCCAGCAATCTCGACCAGCGCATGGCTACTCCTGATAGGCGGGTTACTGGGCTTTGTTCCATCGCTGGCCCTCTTAACAATCAAAGCCCGAGCCAACTTGGAGCATACGAGGAGAAGATTAAACCGGGTTTCTATACCCGGTAGCCATAGCCAGGCCATAGCTGGGTCCACCCTAGTGTGGAGTGGAAACAAGGGCCGAAGGCCGCGAAAGTGAAGTACTAGGTCTTAACTCCCTTTTTCATCCGGTAGAGACTACTGTACTCGGCTCTGTTAACTTGTCGTCGGTTGCCTCTCTGACTTTTACCTAGGATTCTTGCTCTTGTCGTTTATTGTGTTGGCTGTCAAGACTGTCTGGCAGTACTATGCTCCAACAGGCGATGTTCTCCGGTTGCTGGACCTGTTCAGACAGATGGTTAACGATTCGATACGTATCGGTCTGTTGAACGATGTGTCTTCTCTGAGAAGGCTTTCAATACTCTCCTAGAACCAGCTCGCCCACTATGATTCTCCGAGCTGCTACAAGCTCTGCGCGATATCACGTGCCTCGGGAATACTGGGGGCTAGGAAGAAATCCTTCCGGAGAGGCTTTCCTGCTCGTACTCCGTACGCTGTCAGACAGTTGCTCGTCTCCTGCTACAGTTTCAAGATAGCGAACGGATGTTTGCATATTCCGATATCGAGAGGTAAACGTTTCAGCATACCCTTGACCAAACACACGTTAGAAGTCATATCCAGACCAGGAGTCAAGGTTCGCTCTTTCACCCTCACACAGAACAGACTGAGCCTCTGCATCGCCCGCGACACTCCCCTATTACAGTGCAACTCCACAGTCGGTGTGGACCGTAACCTTCGAAACCTCACAGTTGGAAACGACCAGGAGATACGGCATTATGATCTCTCGAAGTGTGTGAGAATCGCCAATACCACCGTGCGTATCATCTCCTCTCTCACGCGGGACGACGATAGGATACGAACAGCGATAGCATCCCGGTATGGACGGCGAAGAACTGATAGGACTGGTCATCTGCTCCACAACTCCACAAAGACGATCGTTGCAGTAGCAGTCCAGCGGAGAACAGCAATAGTTCTCGAGAACATCGAAGGAATACACTGTCTCTATCGTAA
>VBBE01000056.1 GCA_005884605.1 Candidatus Bathyarchaeota archaeon | reverse complement strand
AGACTAAACACTATCTCAACGATACCTAGAGCCAACAGGCTCCAGACCGAGGTCTTCGCAATTCTTTCCCCCTCTTGGAAACCCCGAGTCTCGTCGTGCAAGGCCTTACTCTCTTCCGCGACTACAGCTCCGTCGTGACTGGTACGTGCAAGTTGATTTAGATTTTCACTGAGTTTCGCTGATGATCTTAGTCGAAAAATGAGCTGGCGAATCGCCTGTTCCCGTAAGATGTGGCCAGCACCACGGTTGAATTCGTAATTTATGCGCGAGCGAAAGGTGGTGGGGCCGGTGGGATTTGAACCCACGACATCCGCCGAGTCTTTCGTCTACGGGTATCTTCACGCGCTCCTGAATTTCGTCATCCCGCCAACTGGAGGTCTGCTTACCCGTTGTAGTATATTCTGGAGCCCGTCGTCATTCCTTTCTAGGACCCATTTCTAGTATGGGTCTGGCTAGACTACGGCCCCTCAACTGATTTGAAGGCTCGAGGCCCCACCGAGCGGCTGGCTCGGAAATTGTCAGTATAAAGCTAACTGAATCGGCGAATCCGCTATTCGACTCTCATCAAAGCGCGACTGCGTTGCTAATCTAGGGTTGTTCCTTTTGAGCGATGTACGTCCTGGTTTCAGGGACATACCATCTGGTCGTTTCACGGAACCTGTGCCAGAAATCGTGGAATGCGGATAACTCACGAGATTCCACAGTAATCATTCCGTTGTACGTTGTGCCCCATATGTGGGCGTATTCAGCAACGATCTCGACATCCTTGGACAGGTTCTTCTTGAACTGTTCCCAACCAGCGGTCGCTTTCTTCTTGTCCGCTTCGGTCAAGGGTCTTACCCGGTAGAAGATCAGGAATGCGAATATCACAGAACCACACCTTGGTTCGCGCTTATCGAACCCTTGGGTTAATCTCGTTTTCGCCCTGCGGGAGCTAGACCCGGAAAGAGGGGTGGTTGGGTTACATGCCTCTTTTGTGACGGGATTCGCCCACTAGCCCTCAGTGATGATGGGTCTAGGTGTCTAGGGGATTCTATTGCGGAAGGCAGCTGTCATCGTATTCCTCTCCCTAAGCCTTCTCGTATTCCTGCCAACTGACCCCTCAACGAATCACAGCAATCCGCTCAGTTTTCTCAACGCAGGACCAGTCGGAACGACAGACTATCCTTGGACAATGTTTCATTACGATGCTGGGCGTAACGGAGCTACTCCTGCATCTGGTCCCACTTCCGCAAGCCTGATGTGGAGCTACACTACGGGAGGCATCGTTTACGCCTCACCGATAGTGTCTGACGGATTTGTATTTATTCCGTCTTATGATGGTAAGCTGTACGCGCTCGACGAGTACACCGGATCCCTTATCTGGTCCTTTACGACGGGATCAAACATAGTTGCAACTCCCGCGGTGGGAAACGGGATAGTCTACCTATCATCCAAGGACTTTACTGTCTACGCTCTTGATGAGAATACCGGTTCAGTGCTCTGGCGGATATCGAACGTCGCGGCTGTCGTATCCTCTCCCGTCCTGGCAGATGGCAAGCTGTTCTACGGCACATTGTATTCCCCATCAGCAGGCAGAGCTGAGTTTCTAGCACTCAATCCTCAAGATGGAACAGTCTTCTGGAGAACGACTATTTCCGACTACATCGAGGGCTCCGCCGCGGTTAGCAACGGGCTTGTATTCTTTGGAATAGGAGCTCTCAGTAACGCAGTCGTTGTCGCCTTAAACGAGACGACAGGAAAGTCGGCCTGGAACTATAACACAGCGTTAGCGACTACCATAACCACTGCGCCTGCTACTGCCTATGGTAATGTCTACGTCGGCCTTGACAGTAATAGATTTCTTACGCTGAAGCAAGCCACCGGCAGCTTAGTATGGTCGTTCAACACTCCGAGCGCTTCCAACGCGACTACTCCCGCGATCTATAATGGCGTGGTCTACTTTGGGACAGGTAGAGGTATCGTATATGCTCGTAACGCGACTACGGGCGTTCAGATCTGGTCGTATACAACCCCTACTGGCGGGGCGGTTGCCTCCTCTCCTGCCCTAGCTCTTGGAACTAAGGCCTTGTTTTTCGGTTCCAATGATCGCTACTTGTACGCGCTGAATATGGTTACCGGCTCGTTCTTGTGGAGTAGATTAGTTGGCGGACAAGTTTCGTCTTCGCCTGCTGTGGCCGATAGCCGGGTCTTCTTCGGCGCTAAAGACGCGAAGGTCTACGCCTTTGGGATAATTATTCCTCCGCTAAGCTCTACGCTAACCGCGAGTCCAGCTATTCTGAGATCAGCAAGCGTCTCAAATCTTACCGTGACCGTTAGAAACAGTACCGGCCCGATCTCAGGAGCCAACCTAACTTTTAGCTCGTCAGCTGGTGGAACCTTCAGCCAGCCGCTGATGGCTATTCCGGGAACCTACGTGGCCAACTTTACCGCGCCAATGATAACCTCGACCACCAATGATGTTATCCAGGTCGTTGCTAGTGCGTCGGGCTACATCAACGCTGTGGCAAGTACGACTATTATCGTGAACCCGTATCCTCCGCTGACTGTCGCGGTTGCAGCGAAGCCTGGGACCACCACTCCTGGGAGTGAGGTCCTGCTTATGATCAAGGTCACCAATGGGACTGACCTAATCCCCGGTGCGAATCTTACCCTGGCTTCATCATCAGGTGGGAGCTTCTCCGGATTGTCCGATGGTGGAAATGGAAACTATACTGCAATCTACACTGCTCCCCTGCAGAGCTCCACTGATGTCTTAACAGTCCAAGCCTCAAAGAACCAATTCAGCTCCGCACAGGGCCAAGTCGTTGTAACAGTGACCGGGATTCCTGACCTTACTACGGTGAAGGTGGCGGGTCTACCACTATTCTTGTTTGCTGTGGTCGCAGTTCTCATATTCTTCATCCTTATCGCTCTCGCGGTTACCCGTCGCGACAGGTCTCGTTCCCACGGTTCGACTCAACCGCCACAACCTTCGTTTACCTATGCGTTTTGATGGGCTGGTTTTTCCGGGAAGACTTATCTAAGCGATTTCTGACCGGGGGGTTTAATGGGGTTGGCGGCCATAGCTGGGAGCTAGGACCCGTACCCATTCCGAACACGGAAGTGAATCTCCCAGGCGATCCCTGTGGTAGTGTGGTGAGAGATCCCACGCGAAGCTTAGACCGCTGCCAACCTCATTTGAAAATTCCAGAAAGTTCTG